>JAPYTC010000071.1 GCA_029941685.1 Planctomycetota bacterium
GCTGCTGAAGAAGCACCAGAAGCTGAAGAGGCACCTGCTGCTGAAGAGGCACCTGAAAAAGACTCTGAGTAATTACATGAGTCGGCAAAACATTGACGCTCTCACCCGATGGGTTGGGGGCGTTTTTGGTTTAATATCCCTAATCCTGTTTCAAGCTTGTTCGTCGGCAGAATTAAGCGATGTCGAAGAAGGGCAAGAGCCTATTGTGTTCAGTGAAGACCCATTCGCAGACGAAAGCGTAGAAGTAATCGCTACTGCAAACGTTTCTGCAATCACTCATGATGATTTGACAGGCAATAACGAAAAATCGCAATTGGTTGAATTCGATTCAGCCGCGATGGGCGTTGATGCCGATGAGGTGGCTCGCCTTACTGCCGAGTTGCGTCTGGATAGTCTACAAGCACAGGTTCTAGCCGACGAGCTGTCAAAGTTGTCGACTATAAGTGTTGATGGCGCCATCCAAACGATGGGGGATAAGCTGCGAATTGATTTTACTACACAAAACCCCTTCGGTGATGTGATTGAGCTCATTCCACCTGCAAATGGTTTAGTGTTTGAATTCAACTGGACTATCGAACGGTGGGGCGCATTGACTGGCGGCGATATGGTGCAGCGCCACCGGGTCTTTCATTACCCTGATTGGTTCGTGCTTGAGCCTGGCGAGTCATTTAAAGAATTTACAACTTTACCACTCGAGGTAGAAGGCGAGCCCGGCGCAGTCTGGATCGTTGAGATTGACGCACGAGTCCGTTGCGTTGGAGTTATGCAGGGCAACAAGCGCTTTCCTGTGCACCAAATTAATTACAACGCCATTCGTTTTTTGGTCTTACCCGAAGGGTGGCAACAGTTTTCTGACGAACCGTTGCAGTCATTGTCGAAAGTGTTAAGTTTTGATAGCGAGCAAGCAGATTACCATGTCATGGTTTGCTGTGCCTTGCTTAAGTCCTCGCAGCGTAATGCGGCAGTGCAATTACTAATCGACAAGCTCCGCATCTGCACCGACCCGCATCGCGCATTGAGTGTTACGCAGGCCCTGAACTGGTTGACTGGTCAAGACCTCGGAAGTTTGCCCCATGTTTGGCTCGAATGGGCTGAGCAGTTCAATCTATAATAGAGCCCATGCAACTGCAAAACCTCGTGCAACGTTTCACTAGCGATATTGTTGGTGAAGAGCATTTCGAAAAAATGCTTGTTAAGTCAGCGGCTGATAAAAATCCGCTACGAATCAAGTTTGGCATTGACCCAACATTCACGGATGTCCATCTTGGGCATGCCGTGCCAATCCGTCTATTGCGTGCCTTTCAAGACCACGGTCATTTACCGGTTTTAATCATTGGTGACGGCACTGCACGTTTGGGTGACCCAACCGGACGCAACGAACAGCGCCCACCATTAACCGTAGATGATGTAGCGCGTAATTCTGCTACTTATCTCGAGCAAATAGGTACGATTCTCGACTTGGATCCTGCAAAGTGCGAAGTGCGCCATAACAGCGAATGGTTTGGTGACATGGATTTCTTTGACGCATTAAAACTTGCTTCTCAAAGTACTGCCGCTCGCCTTCTAGAACGCGACGACTTCAAAAAGCGCATGCAGCAAAATCAAGCCGTGCACCTGCACGAGATGATGTATCCGTTAATGCAAGGCTATGATTCCGTGATGGTCGAGGCTGATGTCGAGTTGGGTGGTAACGACCAACTGTTCAATTTGCACATGGGGCGCCAGATGCAAGAGCGCGCCGGCCAGCGTCCGCAAATTTGCATGACCACGCCATTGTTGCTTGGTACCGATGGGCGCAAGATGTCTAAAACTTACGGTAACCACGTCGGTTTGAATGCCGGCGCAAACGACATGTACGGCAAAATCATGAGCCTGTCTGACGACGGAATGCCATTATGGTTCCAGCTGGCTACGACGTTGACAGAAGACGAGATGTCGACATGTTTGGCTGGCCATCCGCGTCAAGCTAAAGATTTGTTGGCGCGCAATATTGTTGAGCAAATTCATGGCGCCGATGCTGCTGCCTCCGCCGCCGAAGCTTTTGTCCAGCAGTTCGCGAAAAACGAATTGCCTGATGACATCGATGAATGCGTGTTGGCACAGTCGTCGGTAAAGCTGGCCTCTCTTTTGAAAGATGCAGGACTTGTGACTTCGACATCCGAAGCTCGTCGCATGCTCAAGGGTGGTGCGGTAAAGGTCAATTCAGAGGCGCAATCCGACCCGAATTTGTTGGTTGAGCTTAGCTCTTCAGGCGTAGTGTTGCTGCAAATTGGCAAGCGCCGTTTGGTGAACGTCCGCTGCAGTTAGTCTTTTATCAGCGGTAATTCGGCAAGACGAATTGCCATGATGTCGAAGCCTTCGTCTCCGGACGGCTCTGCTGTGGCATATCCTAAGGCATCCAGTACAGCATCTTCTTCGGCGCTTAATGAAGATATTAAGCAGTCACTACTAGGCGAATGTTCTACCGTGGCAAGATACTGTTGATGTGCATTGAATGCTTCGGTGTACTGCTTGACAGCCTGTGCGTACAGTGGGTCGCTTGCCACCAATGGGGACGACTCGAAAGGGTCATTTTTGCGGTCGAAGACCATGTAGGAAGTGTTGGTTGTCCGCTGCAATAACGGAGTAACTGCTGTTCGCTGATCGTTGCTTTGTGCTTGGTCATACTTGAAACTCTGCAATACACTGAATTGCGAGTTGCGCCAAGCTTGTGCGATGTTTAGATTACGTGAACGACGATGTCCACCAGAGAAGATGGCCTGAAAGGCATCGCGTTCTATGCGCTCACCATCGATGTCGGCGGCGAGGCTTTCGCCTTCTGCACCATTCAGTGACGAGTTGTTTGCTAAGTCAAGTAAGGTTGGCGCCACATCGTAAATGCGGCTGATGTTACTAATTCGTAAGCCGGCATTTAGCATATTTGGTGTGCGCAATACCATCGGAATACGTACTTGTTCGGCGAACAGAGTCGAACGGTGGCCGATACTGTTATGCTCGAAAAACTCGTCACCGTGATCGGATACCACCATGATAATCGTATTGCCCCATACGCCTTCCGCCTTAAGCTTTTCTATTAACAGGCCAATGTGATGGTCTACCCAATTAATCTCAGCGTCGTAATGGGCAATGATATGGTTGAGGTCACGATCAGAAATATGTCGTTCGTACGGAGGTGTCAGGTCCATGACACGTGAATCAAAGTACCAATTGCTGCCGTTGAAGTCACCAGAGTAGCTAGGGTCGAACAACTCCGCTAAGCCGGGGTTAATCGCGCCAGGGGTGTGGTCGTAGTGCGCGTCGAAGTAATGCACAAACAAAAAGAACGGGTCGTCTGAATTTTCGTTAATAAAGTCTTCGGCCAACTCATTTATTTTTGGCGAAGTGATGTCCCAGTGCGACATGCGGTCGCGCAATTGCGCAATCATTTGCTGGTCCATTGGCTCACGACCTTCCGCTTTTAGTATTGAGTTTTGGTCGACTACCATCTTCAAAAAATCTTCGTTAGATATCATGCCAGACTTATAAGAATCGAAGCCGGCGTCAAATCCGTATTTGTCGGACAAGTAAGGGCCAGAGTAAAAGCCGCCCGTGGCGTATCCATCGTCAGAAAATGCTTGCGCCAATGTGCGGTGCAGTGGATCGCGATGAAAGCGATCGGTTTGTACACCGTGAGCCACGTCAGAACGCCCAGTCATTAACGCCATGTGCGCTGGCAGCGTCCAGGAAGTGGTGGTGAAGGCGTCGTCGAAAACCACACCTTGCTGCGCTAACGCATCAATATTGGGGCTAATAGCAACTTCGGGCGCATAGCGTGGACGCCGGCCGTATATACCAACGTGATCGCGACGAACTGAATCGATGCTAATGAGTACAACGTTAAGCTTTTGACTCGGTTGCGGGTCGCTGCAGCCAACGAAAGCGCTAGAGCTAATTAAGCAAAAGAGAATGATGGTTTTCATGTTAACGTTGAGGCAAAATTGTGTAGCCTAATTGCACACTGGGTTGCATGTCGTAGCCAGTTTCAATGGTTAATGTGCCATTGTTGCCTTGCGGTTGTTGCTCGCCAATATAGCGAATCTTGTAGAACGACACCGTGTCATCGGAACGACTTAAATATTCTAGTCGAAAACCTTCAGCAAGGAAGGCGTCGCTATTAAGTTTTGGCGGCTGTTGCCCGCTGGCTGTTTGCGCGATTACGAATTCTTGAACGAACTTCTCGCGTGAAGGGTCAAACAATAAGCGTTGTGGTTGCACATAGATATCGGGCCGCGCTACACCCTGAACGTTTACCTTAACGGCAGGTGCGTTGCTTAAGTTAGTGTTGAAAATAAAGTTTTGGCTGAATGGCCCTTCGGGCATTTCTTCAGGGGCGGTGAAAATCAATTCGTAAGCAGAACGTGAATGCCCCTCAATTTGCACAGCATTGCTTTTAACATTCCAGTCGTGATATTCGCCATCAATGTCGAGGATGAATTCGTTAGCATCGTGCGCGGCTACAACTGCGCGTCCGGTCGCTTGTTGTCGCAAGCCAATATTGCCAAATTGAATAGACCATGGCGAAACGACGAACGGCGTGTAAATATCCGCAGCCCATTCGAGAACCATGCCCGGATGATTAGCGAATACAATTGGAATCGAGCCGATCTTGCGCGATACTGGTTTGCGATAGCGCGCGGTGTCGAGCGTGAAAATTATTTCTGCAGTTTCGTTGGGATGCAGAGTTAAATTTATTATGTCGCCGCGCAAGGCTTGGAGGCTGTCGCCACGTTCAGGCAAGCGTAGGTTGGCCGAAACGCATTGGCATGAAAATGGACCAATCCTTCGAATAACAACATCTTGACCACTGGTGTTGTTTAGCACCCAAGTACCGGTTGCTCGCTGGCCGTACTGTATGGTGTCAAATTGCAGCCGCTGCGGGCTTGCTGTTAGTGGCGGGATGGGTAACGCGGTCATCACTTCTTGCTTTTGGCAGCTACTAGAAATCAGTGCTACCAAAAAGAAGATGGTTGATGGTATTGGGTAAACACGCATGTGACACTATCCTATCGTAACCATGAGTGATTCCCCATACCCTTTGACTGCTAGTCAAGACCCCCAAGTGCACGCATGTATTTTTGATGAATGGCAACGCCAAGAAAACGGCATTGAATTAATCGCTAGTGAAAACCAAACATCGCAAGCCGTGCTCGAGGCATTGGGCTCGACTCTCACCAACAAATACGCAGAGGGTTACCCTAATCGTCGTTACTACGGCGGCTGTGAGCATGTTGACGTCGTTGAAGATATAGCTAAAGACCGCCTCAAAGAATTGTTCTCGGCTTACGGTGCTAACGTGCAGTGCTCGAGCGGTTCACAAGCTAATCAAGCGGCGCTGCTTGCTTTAGTGAATCCTGGCGACACTGTTTTGGCAATGGACCTCAATCATGGTGGTCATCTTACTCACGGTCACCCTAAAAACGCTTCGGGCGTTTACTATAATTTTGTGCATTACGGAGTTTCTCCAAGCGATGAACGCATCGATTATGACGCCTTAGAAAAGCAGGCACATGAGGTGCGCCCACAGCTGTTGTTAGCTGGCGCTTCGGCGTATTCGCGCACTATTGATTTCGCACGTCTAGCGCAAATTGCTAAATCGATTGACGCAAAATTCATGGTCGACATGGCGCACATTGCAGGTTTGGTCGCTGTCGGATTGCACCCATCGCCAGTGCCGTATGCCGATGTTTGCACCATGACTACTCATAAAACTTTGCGTGGTCCACGTGGTGGGGCGATCGTTGCGACTAAAGAATGGATTAAGCAAATTAACTCCGCAGTCTTTCCTGGCATCCAAGGTGGACCCTTAATGCACTCGGTAGCTGCCAAGGCAATTGCTTTTGGCGAAGCATTGCGCCCAGAGTTTAAAGAATATCAGCAACAGGTAATTGACAACGCACAGACTTTGGCGGATGAATTGACCGCACGTGGTTACCGTCTAGTCTCTGGCGGTACCGACAATCATTTGATGATGGTCGATTTGCGTGGACCGGATGGCCCGGGAATTACCGGCGCCGATGCTGAAGATGCTCTGCATATTGCCGGCATCACAGTAAACAAAAACTTAATTCCATTCGATCCTGAAAAGCCAATGCTTACTTCGGGTATTCGCGTTGGTACTCCGGCTGTGACAACCCGCGGTTTTAAGCAAGGCGAAATGGTGCGCGTTGCTGGGTTCATCGATAAATCTTTGCGCAATACAAAAGACGCGAACCTCCTTACAGAGATACGCGCCGAAGTTCTTGAAATGTGTAAGCAGTTCAAGATTTATAACTTTTAAGCAGCTAGCCTAAATTAAGTCTTGTAACTTGGCGTCTTTGTCGAGCACGCGATCGTGCTGAGTGTTCACGAAGTCATCGAGTTTGGCGGCTATTTCGGGATCGCTTACACCAAGAATACGTAATGCAGTTAGCGCAGCATTAATCGGGCCACCTCGACCAACGCCAACCGTCGCCACGGGAACGCCACCTGGCATTTGGACAGTAGCTAGCAAAGCATCGAGTCCACCAAGGGGGGGGTTGTCGAGAGGAATGCCAATTACGGGCAGGGTCGTGTGTGCGGCAATTACTCCGGCTAGGTGAGCAGCTCCGCCAGCAGCACAGATGATGCTTTCAATGCCGTTAGCACGGGCAGATGAAGCAAATGCACAGGCTTCTTCAGGAGTCCGGTGAGCGCTTAGCACGCGGACTATTGGCGTGATGCCAAAGTCTTTGAGTGTAGAGACACAAGGTTCTAAGCGTGGGAAGTCTGAGTCAGATCCCATGAGAATGGCTATTCGTGAAGTGGACATTATTTAGGACTGCAAAGCGCAGCGGAGTAAGTTTTGAAAGTCGCAATCGTCGCCAAGCTCAGAAATGGCTCGGGCGGCGCAACGGTCGGCTAATTGTTTGCTGTAGCCGAGTTCGCTAAGGACGCGCACTAAATCGTTGAGTTGTGGCTTGTCGTCGGTGGTTATTGACACGCCACTGCTGCTAGCGAAAAGGTCGTCGAGGTGATCTCGTAATTCGACGATTAGGCGTTCTGCCGTTTTCTTGCCCACGCCTTTCATCTTAATCAAAACCTTAACATCGCTCTCGAGGATGGCACGCATCATTGCGTCAGGTGGTAGTGAGCTTAAGAGGTTGATAGCTGTGGTTGGCCCAATGCCGTTGACTAGAATTAAGCGCCTAAACAGAGTGCGTTCGGTTTCGTTTTCGAAGCCGAACAAGATCTGTGATGTTTCGCTTACGGCAAGGTGACAAAGCATTAACAGCGTTTTGTCTGAGCCAATCAGCGACTGGCAGTTTTCAATGCAGCGTGACGACGCGAGTAGTTTATAGCCGACTCCGTTGGCTAGCAAAACAACATAGCCACGTCCAACTGAATGAACATGGCCGTTGATGAACTCAAACACAAATTAGCCCAAGAAAGCTTCTTCGCCACGACCAGAGCGAAGGCGAAGATTATAGTCTTTAAGTTTTAGCTGCAACTCGTTAAGCGAGGTGATGCCAAAGTTTGGCATGCCAAGCAGGTCTTCTTCAGAGTAGAGCAGTGCATCGCCGATGCGTTGTAGGTTAAGACGCTCAACTAGAGCACGGTGACAACGGACCGAAAGATTAAGAGTTGAGATTTGGAGCTCGAGAGCTTCTTTCTGCTCTTCGGTAAGTGGTCCCATCCACTTAAGTTCTTCTTCGAGGTTGATTGAACGTGCTGCATCAAAGTCGTCTGGCACCATAAAGCTGCCATCGTCACGACGCATGCCGAGACGCAGGCCTTTTTGCACGAGCAAACGTTTGATTTCGCTGAGTGAAGTCTCACCGAAATTCTTCCATTCGAGCATGTCGGCTTCGGTGTATGAAACTAACTCTTCGAGGGTGTTGATACCCATATTTGTCAGGCAGTTGCGTGCACGCACAGACAGTTCGAAATCGCTGATTGGAGTGCGCAGCACTTTCA
>JAPYTC010000072.1 GCA_029941685.1 Planctomycetota bacterium
CCATCGCGTTCGGGATCGCAATGGTAAGAAGGCACGTTGAGCATCGTCCAGCGTTTTGCATCTTCGTCACTTACGCCTTCGATGCCGTGCATGAACATGTTGTGGCAGAAGAAACTGTGCGTAGCGTATTCTGAAACCAAACGGTAAGGGCGCGCATAAGAAGGATCTGCGCCGGCGTAAACATCTTTAACATAAAGGTGCTTGCCGCGTTGATTAAGGTGTTCGACTACGCGTGCAGTAAGCGCCTCGAATTTTTCAGGATCAAATTTTTGAAAGTCTGGTTTCCACCACACTGTTTCGTCTAGCTCTGGCCAAGCCACACCAAATGTGTCTTTAACCGGTCGCCCCGTGCAGGTTGGGTCCGTGTAGTAAACCAAAGGGCCGTTTACGCCAAGCTTAGTTGCGAAAGCTTTTTGCGCATTGTCATCGCCGTCGATGCTGACGCGACCACGATCGTTAGCAATGGCCTCGTGAAAAAGCTCTGCTTTGCTGAGATTGTGGCGGTATTCGAGGTTGCGGAGGCCGAATGTGTCTTCGAGCTGCTGCGCAAGGGATGAATTTTGTGAAGTTACACTCATTGTCTAAAGGGCAGTCCTGCCTTGAGAGGCGAATATTTTACTCTCTATCGGAGTGGTTTGGTTATCATGTTAAGCCGAAATGTCAGAAACACCCATTGTCATCGTTAGTGCTGTACGAACCCCGATTGGGCGCTTCGGTGGTAGCTTTAATAATGTGCCAGCCACCGAATTGGCCACATTTGCTACTAAGCACGCCTTGTCTGAGGCAAGTTTGTCGCCAGAAGACATCGACACGGTGATTTTTGGCATGGCTCGCCAAGCTGGAGCGCGACCAAACCCGGCGCGGCAGGTGGCATGGCATTGTGGTGTCCCTGAGGCAGCAACGGCATTTACAACTAATATGGCTTGTGCTTCTGGGCTAAAAACGCTGCAGCAGGCAGCCGACGACATCCGCTTGGGGCGAGTGAAGATTGCTGTGGCGGGTGGCATGGAAAACATGTCGATGGTGCCGCACATGCTTGATCGCATGCGTGATGGTTATCGCATGGGCGATGCCAAGATTGTTGATGGCATGTACCGCGATGGCTTTTTATGTCCACTGTCTGACATGTTGATGGGGGCTACAGCCGAGTTGCTGGCAACCGAACGTAATATAACGCGCATCGAACAAGATGAGTTCGCGCTAGAATCGCAGAAAAAGGCTGAGTCAGCATGGGCGAATGGTCATTTTGACTCACAAATTGCTCCGGTTACGGTTAAGTCGCGAAAGGGTGATATTGTGGTCGATCGCGACGAGCATATGCGTCCGCAAACTACTCTCGATGGCTTGGCTAAATTGCCAGGTGTGTTTGCCGACAACAAGGGTACGGTTACACCAGGTAATGCTTCGGGTATTACTGATGGCGCGGCGGTGTTGGTGTTAATGGCTGCCGACGAGGCCGAGCGCCGTGGCATTACGCCGATGGCCGAGTTTTTAGATTGTCAAACTGCGGGTACTGATCCCAAACGTATGGGTCTGGGACCGGTGCCGGCGACTGCGCAACTGTTCGAACGTAATGGTTGGTCGTTTGATGATTTCGGTTTGTTCGAAATAAACGAAGCTTTTGCCGCACAGGCACTTTCGTGTTTACAAGAAATGCCTATAGATAGGTCGCTGTTAAACGTAAACGGTGGTGCGATTGCGCTTGGCCATCCTATTGGGTGTACCGGTGCGCGAATCGTAGTTACTTTGTTGCACGAGATGCAACGCCGCAAGATCGATATGGGTCTTGCTTCACTCTGTGTTAGCGGTGGCCTTGGGATCACTGGCGCATTTAAATTAATAAAATGAAAATCTTAAGTCTGATCATTTCCCCGCTGCTGTTCGTTGCTTGCGACGATGCTCCAGCTCCTCTCGTTGAAGTAGCAGCGGTTGCTGTACAACACGAAGCTCCGGCTGCCGTACCTGTTGCTGCAGTTCAACAACCTGTAACTCAAGTCACTCGTGGGTCTCACCACTTTGAAGACGCGACTATCGTTAGCGACGAGCAACTAAAAAATTACTACATCGAAATGGATTGTGAAATCGAGGGTAAGCCAATCGGTACTATGACATTCGAGTTGTGGGCAGATGCTGCACCGATTCACGTGCGTAACTTTTTGCGTTATGCAGACGAAGGCTTGTATGACACGCGTAAGTATCACCGCATTTTGCGTGACTTCATGATTCAAGGCGGCTCGTCAGATAATACTGGCGCCGGCGCAGGTGTTCACGGTCAAATTCAAGCTGAGTTTTCAAACGAGCACGAGCGTCGTCATCGCTATGGCGTATTGTCAATGGCGCGTGGCGGTAACCCAAACTCTGCATCGAGCCAGTACTTTGTGATTACCGATAGTTACAACCCATCAGTAAAGAATCTCGATGGCCAGTATTCATCATTCGGTATCATGGTTAATGGTGTAGCCGTTCTTGAGCAAATGGCTGACATTAAGTGTACAAATAATCCGATGGGCGGCGAGCCGTCCAACCCTACGCAAACTGCAACCGTTAAAACTTGCCGTGTAGTTGAAGGGGCCGTGCCGCAGTTCGACGACATCGTGCGCCGTCCGTTGCCAGATATCGGTGACGAGCCAGAGTACATTCGCATTCAACACATTTTGATTTCGTTCAAAGGTACTCGTACTACAGCGACGCGCACTCAAGAAGAGGCAGAGGCTTTAGCTGCCGAAGTTCTTAAGCGTGCACAAGCTGGCGAAGATTTTTCAAGCTTGGTAATGGAATTCACTGACGATCCGGGCGGCAAAGATACGACTCCTAAGGGGGCGTACGCGATGCTTAACACAGGTCGTCACAACGAAGAGTCTGATAAGCTTTCTGCTGAAATTCAAAAAGAGGCAATGGAGTTGCAGATCGCGTTAAGGGCTCGCATTGATTCCAAAGAAATAACCCTAGAGCAAGCGACCGCTGAATTCGCCGAGTCGTCAAAAGGATTGCGCGCGCGTTTGTCAGCAATTCAATGGCTTCCACGCGGACGCATGGTTCCGGGCTTCGGCGACATTGGGTTCAATTTGAAAGTCGCTGAAATCGGCGTTTCAAACTTCAGTAAAACAGACAGCCCATTCGGCTGGCACATCATCAAACGTTACGAGTAATAATAATGACATCAACCACACAACCATTAGTTGACATGACTGTTTCAGTCGATGGCAACACCGTTGGCACCATGACTTTCGAGTTCTGGCCACACATCGCTCCGGCAACAGTTGAAAACTTTTTGAAGTATGTCAACGATGGTTTTTACAACGGTAAAACTTTTCACCGCGTAATTCCAGGTTTCATGATTCAAGGTGGGTGCCCTGACGGCACCGGTTCGGGTTCAGGTCCTAATGGTAATATTAAGGGCGAATTTACTGCCGAAAAAGATTACTCGCATAAGCGCGGTGTTCTTTCAATGGCACGTTCGCAAAATCCAGATTCTGCTTCTAGTCAATTCTTCGTTTGCCACGGCGACGCCGAGTTCTTAGACAACGACTACGCTGCTTTCGGCAAGTTGATTGCTGGCGAAGAAGCGCTTGATGCTGTTGCTGCAGTACAAACTTTGCCTGGCGATAAGCCTACTCAGCCGTGCGTAATTGAAAGCATGGTTGCTCGCGCCGAGGGTTAATCATGAATGACGACACCTTCAACTGCCTCGAGCTCGAAGTCGATGACAACGGTATTGCTTGGTTAACGATTTCGCGCGAGAAAGCGCTTAACGCTTTGAATACCGAGGTCCTCTCAGAGCTTAACGATGGCTTGCCAGAGTTGTTCGAATACGAAGACGTTAAGGCTATTGTAATTACCGGTGCTGGCGACAAAGCATTTGTCGCAGGTGCAGATATTTCTGAGTTCGTCGGGATGTCTGCGCTCGAAGCACGTTCACTATCGCAGTCAGGTCAAGAAGTGTTTTCAATGATTGAGGCGGCACCGATTCCGGTTATCGCAATGATTAACGGTTTCGCTCTTGGCGGCGGTTTAGAACTCGCTCTAGCATGTCACTTACGCGTGGCTGTCGAAGGTGCAATGCTTGGCTTACCGGAAGTAAGCTTGGGTCTAATCCCCGGTTTCGGCGGTACACAACGCCTTTCACGTTTGGCTTCACCAGGCGTGGCGCGCGAGTGGGTATTGACCGGCGACATGTACTCTGCTGAAGAGGCGATGCGTGTTGGCGTAGTGAATAAGGTGGCTAGCGCCGACGACTTAAAGGATGTTACAACTAAGTTGGCGTCCACAATTACTAAGCGTGGGCCGATTGCTATCAATGCGGCACTCGATGTAATTCGTCGTGGCCTCGAAGTAGGTCAAAGCGAAGGTGAAAATCTCGAGTCAGATGCGTTTGGCTTGTTGTTCACTACTAAAGATCAAGTTGAAGGCGCCGAAGCTTTCCTTGCAAAACGTAAACCCAAATTCTGCGGCGAATAGTCGCGTCGACCCATGTCAAAACAATTAGTAATCGTAAGCGGTGCGCGCACCGCGATGGCCGAGTATGTCGGCACTCCTGGCTATGGTTTGTTCAATAGTGTTTCTGCAAATGATCTTGGTGCGCATGCAATCAAGGCAACGCTAGAACGCGGCGGTGTAGATGCATCGATGATCGACCACGTCATTATGGGTAACGCCATGCAAACTTCAGCCGACGCCATTTATGGCGCGCGGCATGCGGCTTTGAAGGCGGGTATCGGCAATGCAGTGCCGGCGCTTACGGTGAATCGTTTATGTGGTTCTGGCATTCAGTCGATTGTTTCAGGTGCGCAAATGATTCTGTCAGGCGATGCCGAAGTCGTGGTAGCTGGTGGCATGGAAAACATGTCGCAAGCGCCGCACATTATTCGTGGCGCGCGTCAAGGTTTTCGTTTAGGTGGCGCACCGCAAATCGAAGACTCGTTGTTTGAAGCGCTAATGGATCCTTACTCGGGGTTCTTCATGGCGCAAACTGCCGAAAATTTAGCGACCAAATATGGCATCACTCGTGAAGAGCAAGATGCCTATGCTTTCCGCTCGCACGAGTTAGGTGCGGCGGCGGTTAAGGGCGGTTTGTTCGCCGAAGAAATTGCACCACTGACTGTTAAGCGTGGCCGCAAAGAATTTGTGGTTGATACCGACGATCACATTCGTCCTGAAACTACCATCGAGGGTTTGGCGAAGTTACGTCCGGCGTTTGGTAAAGAAGGCACTGTGACTGCGGGCAACGCTAGTGGCATCGTTGATGGCGCAGCTGCGCTGTTAATTACTACCGAAGAACGCGCTGCCTCAGAAGGCTGGACTGTGCGTGCCAAGATTCGTTCTTGGGGCATCACCGGTTGCGAGCCAGAGTTGATGGGCATTGGCCCGGTTGAATCGATTAAGCAAGCTGCAGCTAAAGCAGGCGTGGCGCTTGGCGATATCGATTACATCGAAATCAACGAAGCGTTTTCTGCTCAGTACTTAGCATGTGAAAAAGTTTTAGAGCTTGATCGCGATAAGTGTAACGTTAATGGTGGCGCGGTTTCTATTGGCCATCCACTTGGTGCGACGGGTTCGCGTTTGGTGTTAACGTTAATGCATCAGCTCGAGCGTAGTGGTAAATCTTTAGGTATGGCGTCGGCGTGTATTGGCGGCGGCCAAGGTATTGCGATGCTCATCGAGCGTTAGGCTTAGTCATAAATACGTTGCAAGTCAACTACTGGAAACAACGCTGGGTAGATGGTAACACCGGATGGCATCTGAGTGATGTAAACCCGCGGTTGCTTGAATATTGGCAGCATCTTGATATTGCCACTGACAGCCGGGTGTTGGTGCCATTGTGTGGCAAGTCACTTGATTTGTTATGGCTTGCCAAGCAAGGACATGCAGTGGTGGGCGTCGAGGCTTCTGAAATTGCCGTTGGCGATTTGCCGCAGTGCGATAACCTGATAGTGCACTGTACCGACTTCTTTGAGTTTAGCGACCCAACTATTACTGCGTGGTACGACCGTGCAGCATTGGTGGCGTTGTCGCCCGAGTTACGAATTAAGTATTTCGCACATCTGGCTTCGTTTTTGCCGCGCGGGGCGAAGGGCCTGCTAGTCACTTTCGAATATCCAGAGGGCACGCGTGAGGGCCCGCCGTTTTCGGTGACCGCCGACGAAGTGCTTATGCTGTGTGGCGACAATTTCCGGTGTAAGATGATTGCAAGCGATGGTTCTGCTGAGGTAGAATCGGTTTATGTCATTGAGCGCATTTAAGTTAGGTCTCGATCGCCGTCCGTTACTCTGGATTTTGTTAGCGATTGCAGTGGTGCTTAGTGATATGGCGTTGGTGCATTATGGCTATGCACTGAGTTGGCAGCGGCTAGTGATGCCGTTGATGTCGGCTAGTTTTTTTAGTGAATACGCTGCTCCCGGATGACTGAATCGTCGGCTAGCGGTCGCTAGCATATTGGTGGTGTTGTCGATGGCGGCGTTGTATTTATTTAGTTCAAGCGAAGAGATTATCAGCGTATTGATTAACCGCGTGCTGTATTCGCCATTTGTCGAAGAGGGCGTTTACCGCGTCATTGCGATGGGTGCGTTTTTGCGGGTGATTAATAAACATGCGGCAGTGATGTTTAGCGCGTTGCTGTTTGCTGCTTTGCATTTTGCGGTATACGAGCCTGGTGTGTTCTACCCGATGCATTTAGCCGCAGGTATTATCATGGGCTATGTGTTCCTTTGGGGTAAATCGCTAGGCCTAAATGCTGCGATTCACGGATTGGGCAATTGCGTCTTAATCCTGCTATCGCTACTGTAAAATAGCGTCATGACTGAATCATGGCCACCGTCATCTATTCGCTTGTCAGCCGATAAGCGAATTCTGTTCTTAACTAAAGACCTCGAGCTAATTCGCAAGCAACTGCACGAGGGTTTGAATTTGCGTATGCAAGATTTGTCGATCGACGATTTGCTCGACGACATTAACACTGATGTCATGACTCCGGCGTGGGTGTGTTTCCGTCACCGTCCCGAAGACATCGCTACCGATGCTTATGCTGGCTTGCTCGACAAAAACGGCAAGCGCGTTATTGATACCCGCGAATTACTCGACGGTAATTTCGAGGCGATTGTTTCAGGGTATCGCAAAGGCACCGGTTCATCACGCGAGACTGCGGCGCAGTGCGAACGCTTTAGTGGTATTCGTTATGTGTTTGCTGCAAGTTTCGCACCAATCCATGAGCGCAACAATATCAACCTTGGTCAGTTGATGGGTGACCACGCAATGCTAAGTCGTTTACAAAATGGCGAGGCGATTGAACTCGATGAGTTTACGGGAAAATACGATGCGGTAACTAAATTGATTTTAGAATGCGGCGGACTGTTTCCGTTTTCAAACAAAATTGCAGCCAACGAAATTAATTTGCCAGCCAACGCTACTGGCCAACGCGGCATGACCATGGCCGAGAAGATGGTCGCTGCTAAAATGCTTAATCCCGGCGCCGATGGTGCTTTCGTTAAGCCTAACGACCCGGTGTTAGCGAAGGTTGATGGTGGCTACTCTCACGAATTTACCACTGCACAAGTGCACGAGTTTTTGCGCGCCGAATATGGCGACGATTACCAAGTGCAAAACCCAGAAAAGCTTGGGGTCTTCGAAGACCACCTGCTTTACGCAGATTCGGTGAAACGCTTTGCGCCGTTTGTCGCGCAAATCCAAACTTTGCGCGATTTGCAAAATGAGTTTCAACAACACACCGGCGTGCGTGATTACCAAGCTAAAGACGGCGTAAGCCCTGGTATCTGTCATCAAATCGCCCGCGAAGAGTTTATTGAACCGGGTGATTTCATTCAGGCCACAGATTCGCACACTTGCATGGGTGGCGCATCGAACGCTTTAACTTATGGTGTTGGCGCGACTGAATACGCGGCATTGATTTACTCTGGGTTTACTTTTGTTAAAGTGCCAGAGACTATCCGCTTTGACTTGATT
>JAPYTC010000073.1 GCA_029941685.1 Planctomycetota bacterium
GCTCAGGGAAATACTTTAAGATTTTGCGCAAATCATCATGCGGGATTTCACCCGAAGCAGTCGAAGCCCACAAGGCCAATAGCAGTGGACCGTCAGGGCGTCCACGAAGCATCTGTTCGAAAGACTCGGCGAACTCGGGAGTGGGGTGATTGGCTGGCCCTAAAGCAACTGCCAAAATGGGGTCGAGGGCGCGCAACAAGCCTCGTGGCATCAAAATCGGCCCTGGATAGAGGTCACCACACAGGTTTTTTGCTTGTTCTGCAGCGAAACGTCTTGAATGTCGGAAGTCCATCGGTAATGATTTGGGTTGACGGCCGTGAACACCACTCCTCCCAACCCCGATTCTAATGTCGCCAGCTCTAATCTAACAGAGCCGGCTGAGGCAACTCTTGCTACACACGATATTAAAAATCTATTAGGTACAGTCATTGGTCACGCCGATTTGCAGTTATTGCACCTAGCCGGCGAGCAACCTGCGCCGATTCACCAACTCGAAACCTCGCTCGAGTCGATTCGTTTGTCGGCGGCACATGCGATTACCTTATGCGAAGAAATGCTCGCGCTCGCAGATGGCCGCCCAGCGGTGTTGGTGCCGTTGTCGATTGCCGAGGCGGTAAACGAAGCAGCCGAGATTTTTTCAGCGCGGGTAGCTTTTGCTATTGATGTCGAAATCGAAGGTAATAGTGCAATAAAAGTGCACGCTAACCGCACCGATTTACAACGCGCGTTGTTGAATTTAATGTGGAATGCCTTCGACGCGCTTGACGCAATTGCTGATGCGCATTTACTGATCCGTTGGGGTGAAACCGTGTCTGGGCCATGGATTGAGGTCGTAGATAACGGCCCAGGACTGCCAGAAGGGCATTTATCCGATTTAACAGAGCCTTTTAAGACATCAAAGGGTGGCGGTGGCAAGGTCCGCGGCTTGGGTTTGCATTCTGTGGCACGAGTGATGCGTCGCCAAAATGGACGGCTGCTAGGGTCGAACCGTAAAAGCGGAACAGGGGCCATATTGCGGATGGAATTCAGCCTTGCAAGCGAAATTACGCTAGAATATTGCGCACGCAATTCGCGTACTACCGACGAAATAACCGGTCAGCAAGATGACGCCCACACAAGAAATCCCACTACAACAGGTTGATGATGTTGTAATTCGCTTCGCCGGTGACTCTGGCGATGGCATGCAGCTCACCGGTAATCAGTTCACCAACACTTCGGCGTTGATGGGCAACGATATCGCAACTTTCCCTGACTATCCAGCCGAGATTCGCGCTCCTGTCGGAACGGTTTTCGGTGTGTCCGGTTTTCAGGTACGTTTTTCGTCGAATGACATTCACACTCCAGGCGATCAGCCAGACGTGTTGGTGGCCATGAATCCGGCGGCGCTTAAAGTGAATTTGGCCGACCTTAAAGAGGGCGGCACTTTGATTGTGAATACAGGCAATTTTGGCGACCGCGATTTAGCGAAGGCGCACTACGACAGTAACCCGCTCGATAACGCCGAAGAGCTTGCCGACAAGTACAACTACATCGCGATTGATCTTAATCAGGCGACGCTTGATGCGGTTGCCGATTGTGGTTTAACGAATAAGCAGGCGTTGCGCAGTAAAAACTTGCTGGCGCTGGGCATGCTTTATTACGCTTACTCGCGTCCATTCGATACTACCGAAAAGTGGCTTGCAACAAAATTTAGCAAGAAGCCCGAAATCCTCGATGCCAACCTAAAGGCGTTGCATGCAGGTGCGGTGATTGCCGAAAACTCTGAGTTCTTTGCGATCAAGTACAAGGTGGGCTCGGCACCGCTTGCTGAAGGAACCTACCGAAATATGGGTGGTAATGCTGCATTAGCGATGGGCTTAGTTGCAGGTACCCAGCTAGCAAACCTTAATCTGTTTTATGGTTCATACCCGATCACTCCGGCTTCTGATGTATTGCACGCTTTAGCGCGCTATAAGAATTATGGCGTGACTACATTCCAAGCAGAAGATGAAATTGCTGCAGTATGTTCTGCGATCGGTGCGAGCTGGGCGGGTTCACTTGGTGTGACGGGAACATCGGGTCCCGGACTCGCTCTTAAAGGTGAGGCTCTTGGCTTGTCGGTCATGATTGAACAGCCGCTTATTGTGGTTAACGTGCAACGTGCGGGTCCTTCGACTGGTATGCCAACAAAAACCGAGCAATCTGACTTGAATCAAGCACTTTACGGACGTAGTGGTGAGTCGCCGTTGCCTATCGTCTCTTGTTCATCGCCTGGGGATTGTTTCGAGGCAGCCATTGAGGCCGTTCGTATTGCGGTGACTTATATGACCCCAGTTATCCTGTTATCAGATGGATACATCGGAAATGGCGCAGAGCCATTTTTGATTCCTGATATTTCTAGTTTGCCTGAAATCAAGAATGCCTTCGCAGAAGAAGGTGATACCCGCAAGCCGTTCGATCGTGATCCTAAGACCTTAGCTCGTCCATGGATTAAGCCAGGCACTCCCGGGTTAGAGCACCGAGTGGGTGGTCTCGAAAAGGCAGAAGGCACCGGCAATGTTTCTTATGATGCCGAAAACCACGAACGTATGGTTTTAATGCGTGAAGCGAAAGTTGCTGGAATCGCAGATTCCTATAAGCCACTTGAAGTGTTTGGAGAAGAGAGCGGCGATTTGGTTGTTCTAGGTTGGGGCTCTACTTACGGCGCGATTCGTAGCGCGGTTGAACGCTGCCACAATAAAGGCATGAAAGTTTCTCAAGTTCATTTGCGAAATATTTGGCCCTTGCCGTCTGACCTTAAAGATGTGCTCTCTAAGTTCGACAAGGTGGTTCTTCCCGAGTTGAATCGTGGGCAGCTTAATCGTCTCATTCGTGCCGAATACTTAATCGACACCATTTCATTACCGAAGATTCAGGGCAAGCCATATGGCGGAGCAGAATTGTTCGCGCACTTTCAAAAAATCCTTAACGCTTAATCATCATGTCTACGGTTACTGAATACAAAAAGAAAGACTTTGTCTCTGATCAAGAGGTGCGTTGGTGCCCGGGTTGTGGCGATTATGCGATCCTTGCAGGCGTGCAGCAAGTTTTTGCGGGCCTTGGTGTGGCGAAAGAAGATTTCGCAGTCATTTCTGGTATCGGCTGCTCAAGCCGATTCCCGTATTACATGAACACCTATGGTTTTCATACGATCCACGGACGCGCCCCTGCAGTCGCTTCGGGTGTAAAAATTGCTAACCCTGAATTAGATGTTTGGGTGATTACAGGTGATGGCGATGCGCTGTCGATTGGCGGCAACCATTTGATTCATGCCATGCGTCGTAATTTGAATATTAAAGTGCTGCTGTTTAACAACCGCATTTATGGTCTTACTAAAGGTCAGTATTCGCCGACGACTTCACCAGGATTAGTTACGGCGTCATCACCTTATGGCTCACTTGATCAACCGTTTAATCCTATCGCTGTCGCGCTTGGAGCTAACGCTTCGTTTGTTGCGCGTACGGTTGACACTCAGCCGAAGCATTTGAAAGAAGTGTTGAAGGCCGCGCATGCACATAAGGGTTTTGCTTTCATCGAGATTTTACAAAACTGTGTGATTTTCAACGACAAGGTGTTTGACCACATCGTCGATCGTTCAGTTCGCGACGATCGCCAAGTAGATTTGCGCGATGGCGCGCCGATGGTTTTCGGCAAAGAGCTTGACAAGGGAGTGCGTTTTGCAGATAACGGTATCGAGCTGTGCGCAGCCGACGAGGCTTCTAACTGGGATGCTGCTGAAGCCACATCGGCCGACGCGATGCGTTTGTGCCAAGGTAGTGAAACCGCAGAGATTCCCGTGCCAATCGGTATCTTTAAGGCTATCGAACGCCCGGTACTCGAAGAAGAAATTCACGCGCAGATTGCTGCGACTACAGAAAAGCTCGGTGAAGGTACTCTCGAATCGCTGCTAAATGCTGGCGAGACGTGGGATATCGACTAGTCGTTGCGGTAGCAAATCATTAGCGCTTGGGTGTGTGCATTTTTTATCACACATCCAGGCGCTTAGCATTTGACCGACTGCATAAGCGCAAGTCATACCATGGCCGGCGAGTCCGGCTGCCCAATAGAGGTTGTTGATGCTTGGGTCAGGGCCAACGATAAAGTTGTTGTCAGGACTAAAGGTGCGCAGGCCCGACCAGAGATGTTTGGGTTGAATGTGACTGAGGCTAGGTAACCAGTATTCTGTTTTTTTGGCAAATAAATCGATAATGTTAGGGTCGATGTTTTCACCATAATGTGGATCAACTAATTCGTGATCACATGCCGAGATTAACAGGCCACCGCTCTCGGGTCGGAAGTAGAACTCATTGCTGCCGGTTGCCCATACTACGGGTAAGTCGTGAGTGATTTGTGCTAAAGGCGCACTAACCATTAAATGCCGGCGGTGAGGTCTAAATAGCTGGTTAAGTCCGGTTTGCGAGCACAGGTGATTGGCCCAGCCGCCATTAGCGATGACAACTTGTTGCGCGTAAATTTCTTCGTCTCCGCAGCGCACACCCGCTGCGATATCGTTGTTGAAAAGTAGTTCATCGACTTTACAATTGTTGCGCACGGTTTGTCCTTTTAGAAATGACTGTAGTAAGCCGTGAATATCTAAAGTGCCTTCGTTAGCGAAATGCCAGACGTCGATATCTTGGTCGGTGAAATCAGGATAGTGCGCACGAATCTCAGATACCGAGCTGTTCGGAGACGACGGCATCCATCGCGCGGAGCTGTCTTTTTCGGCAGTGATAAATAAACCGACCTCGTCAATAAGCGGTTGCGCGCTAAATGATGAAGACGCGTTGCGGTAAAAATCAGCCGATTCGATGGCCAGTTGTGTGAGTGCCGGCTGCTCAATCGCCGTGCGCAATATCGCAGCGTTGCGCGAGCTTGAATGCAGCCCGGCATGCGCCTCTTGTTCGATAATCAGAATGTCATCGACCCCAGCTTGCTTTAATGACCAGGCGGTGGCTGCGCCGGCGATGCCAGCGCCGATGATGATGACTTGATGCGAACTCATTGGCTAGTTACCGCATGTATTTTATCGTCGCGCTGTTAGAATTACCGCCAACATGGAAGCAACAGACCGTAGATTACTTCAACTTGGGCACAGCCCAGATCCAGATGACGCATTTATGCATTATGCATTGGCCGCCGACAAACTCGACGTGGGCGAACTCGAGTTCGAGCACAAACTCGAAGATATCGAAACGCTTAATAAGCGCGCCGTACATGGCGAATACGAAATCACCGCGGTATCCATTCACGGTTATGCATTCGTTGCTGACAAGTACTGCCTGTTAAACCACGGCGCATCGATGGGTGAGGGATACGGTCCGCGTATTGTTGCTCGCGAAGAGATGAAAATCGAAGACTTACAAAAGGGTAAGGGTAAGCGTATTGCGATTCCTGGCGAATGGACATCCGCGCACTTGGCTTCGCAAATGTACATCGGTGAATACGATTATGGTTTAGTCGAGTTCGATAAAATCCCTGATGCTGTTGAAAAGGGCGAATACGATGCCGGTGTGTTGATTCACGAAGGCCAACTGACTTTCCAAGAGCAAGGTTTGGTGCTGGTGCGCGATTTAGGCGAATGGTGGCAAACTGAAAACGATGGCTTGCCGTTACCGCTTGGTGGCAATACTGTGCGCCGCGACTTGGGCGATTTAATCCCGCGTGTGTCGCAGTTGTTGCAAGACAGTATCCGTTATGGTCTCGACCATCGCGTCGAAGCTGTTGAATACGCTTTGCAGTGGGGCCGCGATTTATCCGTTGAGCAGGCTGATGAATTCATCGGCATGTACGTGAACGAGCGTACTTTAGATTATGGCGACGACGGCCGCTTGGCTGTTAAGTTGTTCTTGGAGCGTGCACATAAAATGGGCCTAATCCCAGAAATGCCACCGCTTGATTTTCACCGTTAGTCGGCAAGCGCTGCGCGCGCTTTTTCTAAGTTAGTTACTACCGCCTGGTCATTCGGGCGGATGGTCAGCGCGGTTTCGTATGCGCTGATGGCGCCTTGGTTGTCGCCATTAAGTTGTTTGGCGTAACCCAAGCCCGAAAACGCTTCAAAGAAATATGGGCCAGCTTCGGCGGCTAGCCCGAAGTATTGCAGTGCCAATTCGATGCGCTTAGTTTCGGTGAAGGCGCGTGCCATTTGCAGGTAAATATATCCTGTTTGAAACTCGCGGGCCGTTTCTCGTAAGTCGCGCTTAGTGAAGGCAAATTCGAGTGGCACCAAGCTTGGTTTAGGCGCATCGTTAAACCAGCGCCCTTTAAACGGGACCGCCGCTGCCATGCGTTGCTCATCGGTCATGATTAACAACTCTAAATCGCCAAGCAATACTTCAATATCGACAGCGCCTAAATAAATCGCCACTAAGTTGCCGCGTGCATCAATCAAAAACGAGGACGGGGTCGGCAGCGCAATATCGCGGCGCATGATGGTGCGCTGCATGATATCTAAGATGGCAATGCACGATGCAGTAGCCTGCGCTGTAGGGGCAGTGAAGTTTGGTGGAGTTTTGTCCGAATTGACATTTAACGCAATCGGTATGACATTAGCATCGATGAACTGTTGCTGGTGTTCGGTGATGCCTGCTAATTCTTCGATGCAAGGAGCGCAAGTTTCTGACCATAGGTTTAGCAGGGTAGCTTTGGTTTGCGAAGTTGATAGCGCACCAAAACGTCCGGTGCCAAACATCGTGACCTCGCGTCCTTCTGCCATGATCACACTAAGCGTAGGCATTGGGATCGCATGAGGCAAGACTATGCGGCCGAATGGCATTGGCTCAGGCACATACTTTGCGTGAATGGGTGCTCCATGCTTGGGCAATGGCGTTACTTGATGGGGAACAAGTTGTTGGTGCCCTTGAGTAACTACATAACGCTGACGGCTATCGTCAACCGCAATACGGTCACTGCCAAAAGTTTGTGTGCTACCGTCAGGCCACTTTACGACAATCTTAGACATACGGTTGGCGCCTAAGCCAAAGTGCATCCATGCTGATGCTTGCGCTTGATAACCACTGCCCGCACGGCGTGTTTGAGTTAAGACTGTATGTGGTGTATCGTTAAGATAAACCTCAACTCGAGCACCGATAGCATCGAGGTTGGTACTGCCGACTAATTTAAGTTGTAGGTAGTTGTTACGCGAGTTTAACTGGTTTTGCATTACGCGTACTCGCGGCGCAGTACGGTTGGTGATGACAAGATCTAAATCACCGTCTAAGTCGTAGTCGTATGGCACAGCTGAACGGCCGTCGTCTTTGAAATCGAGACCACTGATTGCTGAAGCGTCGGCGAATTCACCGCCGCCGATATTAACGAACATGCAATTAGGTTCATTGCCGCTCCATGATTTACCCTGACTGATTAGCTTATTGATTTGCTGCCATCCGTTTTTGTAATCAGCGTCATCGACATCTGTTTCTGGTGATAGCGACACGACCTGTCGCCAGAAAAAACTTCACAAATCGTCGGCTTCATCGTTGGTGGTGAAGCCGTTGGGTACAAAGATGTCGAGTAGTGAGTCGTTGTTAAAGTCGAAAAAGATAGACCCCCATGCCCAACGTCCCATGCTGGTTTTACTGTGTTGCGACATGTCTTTAAAGCTACCGTCGCCCATGTTTTTGAACAGTGTATTGCCACCAGCATGACGTTGCATTTGCGCGCGAGTTTGATCACTTGTCTGTTTCATGAAGTCTCGTTGATAAGTAATGCGTTGTCCTGCGCCTGAATACATATTGCTCACGTACAGGTCGATGTTGCCATCGTTGTCGTAGTCGCCCCAACTTACAGCCATGCCTGCAGAGATGTCTTCAACGCCAGCGGCCGCCGCGACATCGGTGAATTTTCCGTTGTCGTTACGGAATAAATTATTGCGCCCATAATCGTTGGCAACATATAAA
>JAPYTC010000074.1 GCA_029941685.1 Planctomycetota bacterium
ATAAGGTAGTGCGCCGTTACGCGCGTTCCAAACACCGGTCGTGGTATTGAACGGGCCTTTGCTGCGGTTGACTACGTAAGAATTTCCGACAAGGTCGACGTCGGCGGTGATGCTGGTGTGCGTTGCCCAAACGTTAATGCTCGACCCAGTTGCACACGACAGTATCATCGTTGAAGATGAGATACGTGCCACCGAAGCACCGAGTTGCGTGCCTTGAGTGATTCCGTACGGCAAGCCAGGGCGTATCTCTCCAAACAAACCGTTGCCATGAGTGCTGTTGTAAAAAACTCGTCCGCTACTGGTCGCGTTCTTTGACCCGATAAGTAATACCGTGTTGACGTGTAAGTCAATCATACCCAGCAGTACATAGTTTGGCGCTTGCGGGATAACTAAAATGCTAGTCGCGACTCCGGTGCGAGATTTGCCGTCACTTAAACTGTCAGAGCGTGCCGGTAATCCTGAATTGTTTGACGCCCATGTAGTGCCGCCATTAGTGCTGACAAAAAATCCAGGATGGCTTGGTGCTAGATTAAAAATATCTAGCCCGCCGGTTTGCGCCACACTGGTGTAAACGCGGTCGGGGTCGGTTGGATTAACCGCAATGGCAACTGCTGAGATATTCGTGTTAGGGAAGGGCAGGCCGCTGTTGACTGCCGTCCAACTTTGTCCGTTATCGGCTGTTTTGAATATGCCAAACTCAGTAGTGGAAGCGTACATGATGTTACTGAAGTCGCGGCAAATGGCGAGACCCGAAACAGCGTAAGTTGCAAGGAAAGTGCTGTCAGCGAGCACCGACCATGTGGCGCCAGCGTCATGTGAAACCCACAGCCCATCGCCGGTAGTCATGCTCAAACTAATAGGGTCAATCTGGCCAGTCGTGCACTGAAAAATAGTGTTGGCGTCAGTGGGGTGAGCAATAATGTTGCCCATTACGCCGGTGAGACTATCAGCCGGAAAAGATGTTTTATTCCAGTTGTATTGCGCGGATGTTAAAGGGGCAGCGAAAATCAAGCAAAGCGTGCTGACTAGAGGGTATTTCGTCATTCCCCAAGATAGCACACTTTGCGTTATTCGACAATCTACTGGGGCTGTGCTCTAGAATATATCTAGATTGAGCTCACTGATACAACGCTTTCGGGATCGGCTCTGGATGCATTAGTCTATGTGACTCATCGCGCGCTCTGCCATAGCAGTAATGGTAAGCGCTGGGTTGACGCCGAGGTTGGCCGAAATGGAAGAACCATCAATGACATATAAACCGGGATGGCCGAAGGCTTGGTGATGTAAATCAATGACGCCACCTTCGGCATTTTCAGCCATCGCGCATCCCCCTAAAATATGTGCGGTGGTTGGGGTAGCAAACAAAGTTTGACTGAATAATGCACCGACGGTGCCATCGACTTTTTGCGCCATGCGTTTACTTAAATCATCGGCCAAGGGAATGTGCCCGCGTGGTGCTTCTTTGCCGGTGATCGACGAGCTTAATTTTTTTCGTCTGTTTAGTTTGAGATGTAAAGTTTCGCTGTGGCTTTCCATATACAGCATGATGATGGTGCGGCTTGCCCAGCCAGGTACAAGGTAGGCCCGCGCCCATGCGAGTGGATGGCGGCAGAATTCTAGCAATACAAGCCACAGTCGTTTGCTGAGTCTGTTAGCACTAGCATGCGGAGCCATCAGCAAACGGAAAAAACCAGAACCAGCAGGGTAGCGCACGGTTTCGACATGCGCCGTTTCGTTTAAGTGCAAGATCGAGCCAATCGCTAATCCTTTAGAGTGGTCAACTTTGCTTTGGCTTGACTGCACTCCGGTAAGGCTTTCGCTATTAGTGCGCACCGATTTGCCGAGCTGTTCCGAGAGTTGTGGTAGGCCATCGGCCCGTTGGCTCATGTTCAGTAACAGTTTTAAAGTGCCGAGGACCCCGCCCGACATCACCACGCGTTTTGCGGCGAACTTTTGTGGTTTGCGCATGCGGCGTTGTTTCGCTTCGATGCTAAAACTCAAGTCTGACATTTGGTGAACCTTAGTGACCTCAGTATCTGCTTGGATGACCGCCCCGCGTTTTTCTGCGAGAAATAAATAGTTATAGTCGAGGGTGTTTTTGGCCCCAACCCGACACCCAACCATACATGCTCCGCATTGAGTGCAAGCCGCACGCTGGGGGCCTTCGCCATTGAAGTAAGGGTCGTCTACCATCGTTCCACCGTCTTCGCCATTGCCGAAGAACACGCCGACATTGGCAGGGCAGTGCTCTTCGCTTAAACCGAGATCGCTGGCTATTTGGCCGAGCGCGTCGTCGGCTGGAGTGCTGAAGGGAACTCGCGTCGCACCGAGCATTTGTTCTGCAGTTTTATAGTGCGGTTGTAATTCTTGTTTCCAGTTTGCAAGGTGAGCCCATGTCGGGTCTTCAAAGAAACTATTTTTTGGCTGTGGCAAAGTATTGGCATAAACTAGCGAACCGCCGCCAACTCCTACGCCTGACAATACGGTGATATGACGAAAAAAAGTCATCCGCAAAATGCCACGACAGGCAAAGGCGGGCATCCATAGCCAACGGCGCAGATTCCAATTCGATTTGGCGAAATCTTGACGGCGGAAGCGCTGCCCTTGTTCGAGTACTAGGACACGGTAGCCTTTTTCGCTGAGGCGTAGCGCGGCGACACTACCGCCGAATCCAGAGCCAACGATAATCCAATCCCAGTCAGTGGAGCTGGAGGTGTTAGGTTGGTGCGAACTTTGCATGTGTGTGCTTGCGAGTAGAGTTATTATAGGGTGATGACGGAATCCACGGCAATAGTATTAGCGCAACGCATTGGTTGGTTGCGTCAAATGCGGCGCGATACTTATGCGGTTGCGCAAGAATGGGTTGGCTTAAGTTGCACAGCGAAACAGATTGACAGCAAGGGCGCTATTGCTGCCGAAGAGTGGTTAGCAGGACCCATGAGCGTGCTGCGCCATTTAGGCTTGTTGCAGAAAACTCTCGAGCACTTGTTGAAGACGGATTCGCCTTTGCTGAACGATGATGAACTTGAACGGCGTAGCGATTCTTGGGTGGCCAACGTTTTTCCGCGCGGATGGGTCGACCCGCTTTTGTTTTCGGGATATCGTGCTGAGATACGTTTTCTAAAAAAGGAATCGCCGAGTTCCATTCGCGACAACATGGCGCGCAGCTATTTCGAAGATAACGGTGAGTGGGTCGGGTGCTGTGTGGTGCTTGGCGCCGGCAACGTATCGAGTATCGGATTGCAAGACGTGCTCAATAAAGTTTTTTGCGAAAACTATAAATGCGTGTTGAAGTTGAACCCGGTGAATGACTATTTAGGCGAAATCTATGAACAGGCTTTTCGGGTATTAATCGATGCCAAGGTGCTTGAAATAGTTCATGGTGGGGCTGAGGTCGGTGCGCGCTTGGTGCATGATGTTGCGACGACAGCCGTGCACATCACTGGTTCCAGTCGTGTGCACGATGCGATTGTGCACGGCGATCCACCGCTAGACAAACCGATTACTAGCGAGTTGGGCTGCGTAACGCCGATCATGATTGTGCCGGGTAAATGGAGTCAACGTCAGTTGCGATATCAAGCGGTAAATGTGGCGTCGATGTTGGTGAATAATGCTTCGTTTAACTGTAATGCCGCCAAGGTGTTGGTGACTGCTAAAGGTTGGCCACAGCGCAAAGTTTTTTTAGATGCATTACGTTGTGTGCTCGCAAAAACCGAAACGCGTTTTGCTTACTATCCTGGGGCCGAGCAACGCCACGCTGATTTTTGTGCGGTTTATCCCGATGCTGTTGTCAGTTCCGACAGTGTGCCGCAGGGTCATCTGCCCTGGGTGTTAGCCAGCGGTCTCGATGCAAATGTTGCCACTCAAATAGCATTTACTGACGAGGCTTGGTGCGGCGTGCTCGCTGAAGTCCCCTTAGCTGTTGAAACTCCCGCTGATTTTTTGAGTTCGGCCCCTGAGTTTTGTAATCAACATTTGTTTGGAAACTTATCCTGCGGGATAATCATCGATGCGGCAACGCGGCGGTCTGTAAGCGATGCTTATGAACACGCTATCGATCAATTGCGTTACGGTGCGGTGGCGGTCAATGCTTGGCCGGCTGTGGTTTATGCGTTGGGTGTTACTCCATGGGGCGCTTATCCGGAAAACACTTTGGGTGCCATCAGCAGTGGCCTCGGCTTCGTGCACAACACTCGTATGTTTGATGGCATTGAAAAGTGTGTGCTCGAAGCGCCGTTTCGCTCGATGATTTACCCTCCGTGGATGGTGGATCACCAACGGCCATTAGCTGTGGCAAAAGCTTTTACTTGGCTCGAAGCCTATCGGTATTAGGGCTTGGTCTCTTGAGGTAGACTCGATATCCATTATTGTTAGAAAAACATGATGCACATTTTAATCATCAACTTTAATCTGCACGAATTGGGCCATGACCCGTACGAGGACATTCTCGAGGATGCTTCTAAAGTAACTTGCGTGAAATAAACCAGATAACAACTGGGCCGAAGGAGAATGTCAATAATTAGTCGATACTCTCTACAGAATTCGGTGGCAAAACTCTTAGCGCTTCTGCCGATTCATAAACATGCACCATGCCGCTACCGTATGTGTGAGCGTAGCGACCATGCAGGAAAACTGCGGTGCTTTCAGATATGCCAATGCCCCTGTAGCCATGATTCACCCGCACCGCATGCCGTAAGCGGGACTGTCGATTACGCTCGGTGAAGTGCTGGTCAACGATGGTGTCCCTGCAAATTCCGAATCCAGGATAGAGATTTTTGCCTGACGGCATGATCTCGCCCATGACTGCGGCTCCGGCGCTAGTACCGCCGATGACCGCACCTTCACGCCAACGAGCTTTGATGTGCGGGAGAAATTCGGCGGATTCAATCGCAGCGGTTAAGCGCAATTGACTGCCGCCGGTGAACCAAATCACATCGGCTTGAGAGAGGTGTTCTAGAGTCGCGTTCCATCCTTGAGTCGACCGGAAATCAGCAACGAAAGTGGATGCTGCACCCGCATGGGCCCAAACCTGCGACGATTCGCTGCCGGTTTCCTCGAGCTGCGAGGCCTGTGAGAAAATGATTACTGCAGGGTACTCGGTCTCGCATAATTGCAAGGTGCGGCGAAAGAACGCGTCGTCAAAAGAGCCGCCGCCGGCGAGGACAATTGGGCCGGGGAGTTGCGCGCAGCTCACCCATGACAGGATGAGTGCTGCTTGGATTATTTTTGGCATCATGCAATAAAGAGTTTAGTCAAGCATGTCGAGTAACTTTGTCACTGCTAGCTTGACAAAAACATCATCTTCAGCCGCGGCATCTACTAATTGCACTTCAACTGTGTCCGGTAAGCAATGCTGCAATTCTTCGAAGAATGCTGCGTCAGCTTCGGCATCGTACAGCGGTGCGCCCTCGATGCAGTAGCGGCTAGTGCCTTTCATGGGCAATAACATTGTTGCATTGCCAGAAGTATGTTGTAGTCGTTCGCCGATCACTTTAGCGACTTGGCGCATGTCGTCGGCATTGAGGCGCGGCACGAAAATGATTGGGTTGTGGAACACCGACACGTGATTTTTATACCCATCAGGTACGACATTTGCCTCAGTGAATAAGCCAATGTGCTCGGTGCCGCCAGGGCATAACACTTGAGGTATTCCTAGTTTCCCGGCGACGGTCAATCGCTCTTCGCCTGCAGAACGGAATCCGCCGTGAACTTCGTCTGATATCTCACCAAGGGCGTAATCAAAAACTGCCTGAATGTGTCCCTCTTTCATCAACTGTTCCATGGCGCGACCGCCAGCACCAATAGCGTGAAATACAATGACCTCGTGCCCGGCTTCGCGAAACAACTTCATGGCATGCATGGCGCCGTCGGTAATCACGCCGAGGTTGGTCATACCAATTACGGCTTTTTCACTGTTGCGCTGCAACTTAAATGGCGATTGCGCCATTCCCCAGGCAGCAGCGGCGGCATTAGATAAAATGGTGCGCGATAGGGGATTGAGTCCAAGGATGTCGCTGACCGCAAACATCATGGTGATGTCTTTAACGTCGACAAATGCTGACGTGTCGCCAGAGGCCATGGTCGATAAAATAATTTTTGGCAAACCAAATGGAAGCGCCTGCATTATCGCCGCGCAATTGCTCGTTCCTTGAGTTCCGCCGAACCCTAGCACAGCATGCACCTCGTCGTTGTCGAGCATTTCGTTAATGATTGCGATAGCGCCGGCAATAAAAACAGGGGAAGCTTCTTGTCGCTGAGGGTTCTCAAGAAGAGTTTCGAGGCTAGAACCGCCGCTTTCAATGACTGTGGCGCGATTGATGTCGGGAGTAGTGCCAGGTTCGCCGATCAACCCAATATCTAGAAGTAGCGCATGGCCTCCGAGTGCAGATATTTGCTGTTTCACAAAATCAGCTTCTTCACCTTTGGTATCAAGGGTCGCAATGACGACGACGGTTTTATTATTCATCTGGAAATTCTAGTTTAGCGAATTCTGATGCGGCGGCGAACACGGCCTTTTCAATAGGGAGACGTTCTGTCGATGAGCCCGTCCAGATGCCATGACCGCTAGTGTTTGCCAACATGTACGCGGCATCTTCTGGAGTTTCCATTGCTGCACCATGTCCGACGAGCAACACCCCTGGATGAATGTCGCGTGCCATTTGATACGCTTCTTCACTACGTTTGGCGGTCTCGGCAATGGTCTCGCCTGAATCAAAACCGACTAAGCCACCTTTGGTGGTGCCAGCATGGAAGCAAAAGATGTCAGGTTTAGCGCCTTCAAGCAATTGTCGGGCGTCGTCCAAATCAAATGCTAAGCCAATGGTGACCATGCCCATCTCTTTGGCTAACGCTAACATTTCCACTTCGTTCTCGAAGGTAATGCCGCTTTTGCGTAGAACTTGATAGAGGTTAGATTCTTTGTCAACATAGCTTACCGAGGGGCCGATGTTCGACACCGATGGGATTCCGGCATCGAGCAAGCTTTGTAAATAACTGCGCATATCTCGCAGAGGATCGTTGGCATTAATGCAAGCGCAAACAAAAGCATCGCCCTTCATTGCTGGCAACACGTCTTGAGTAGTGTTGTCGTAGACTTGCTGATTGGAATCGAGAATCGGCCACATCATTGACATCGTCCCCATGCCATTAGCCCGCAGTCGTGCACCTGAAAAAGTATTTACGCAATCGGCACCGGCTTTTTCTAGAAGGCTTGCAACGAGGCCACTTCCTGCCGAGGAAATCAATAGCGGTTTGCGAGCGGCAACTTTGGCCTTTAGTTTCTTTAGTATTTCAGAGCGAGTAGTGCGAGGTACAATCATGGTTTATCGGGGGAAGGCAGCGGCAACACCGCCATCTACATTAATAACACCGCCGGTTGTCGGGGTGCGGCGTGCGGCAAAAAATAATACCGCTTCACCAACAGCAGTTGCGCTTACTTCTGTTTTGAGCAAACACCGGTCACGGTAGAACTCTTCGAGTTCGCCTGATGACAAGCCGCGCGATTTGGCGCGATCAGGGCCGATTTCATCCCATAGACCGGATGAATTGTCTCCAGCTCTAAAAACGGCGTCTGGGCAAACCATATTCACGCAAATGTCGTCGCTAGCCCACTCAAGAGCCGCCACTTTTGCGAGTTGATGAGCTCCGGCTTTCGAAGCGGAGTAGGCCGAGAAATCAGCGCCAGGCGCGAGAACGTTTTTCGACGAAATGAGCACCACTGCGCCACCAGTCGCTTGAGCTTTCAGAATACGTCCGCATGCGCGAAGAGTGAGAAAAACCCC
>JAPYTC010000075.1 GCA_029941685.1 Planctomycetota bacterium
TTCTTCAGTTCTTGAGGCTTTGACCGCTGAATATAATCAGCGGAATGCTTAGTTGTTGTTGTTAATGGCCAGCGTGTTGTTTCAAGCAATGTCCCACACCCTGCTTGTCAAGAAGCTTACACACCGGTGTTTCTTCCGCCTTTGCACGTGAGCAGTTTGCTGCTACACGTGCGCAGCGAAGTAAAAGCCTTGCCTAGATGTACAACACATACTAAAATATTCCAATGCGGCAAGCGGGTGTAAATCCCGCGCGAGATCGTCACCGTAATGCCTGAGAAGGCAAAGTCGGAAAACGCATATTTCTTTTACTCTAGTTTCTGGGCGAATCCCCCAGAGGAGACAACATGATTAAGTCTGTACTTAGCTGCTTTGCTGCAGTAATTTTGATCGGTGTTAGCGTAAGCGCACAAAACTTTAAGCAAGAAATTTCACTTAGTGGTCTGGGTGACCAGAGTGCAACGGCTCGTCCGTTTGGGATTGCTTACAACCCGGCAACGCAATCGGTTTATGTGTCCATTGCTGGCAGCTTTGGCGCCAACAATAATGCAGTCGCTGTGATTGACCCTAGTTCTGACACTGTGGTTGCAACGATGCTAGTCGGTCTTTATCCAGAAGACATTGCGTTTGATCCAGCTACGGGCAGTGGCGCAGTCACCAACTCTACTTCGGGTAGCATTAGCTTTTTCAACATGTCGCACATGGTCACTTCGACTTTGCAACTACCCGACCCATTCGGCATCGGTAGTTGCTACCCATTCGGCATCACCCACGTTAATGGCTACTACTACGTCGGCACAGTTGATGGCAGCGGTGAAGTTTACGCAATCGATGCCGCGACAAATACCCTCGCACCGAGCATGGGCTTCTCAATAAATTACCGGTCGCTTGGACGGATGACGTCCACGGCTAACGGCAGCTTGTTGGCTACTACAACTGCTTACAATGCTACATGGAGTGGCGCTACTGGAGGTGTATTTGCTTATGATTTAGCTAGCGCGAGCGCTGGTCGCCAAACCAACTTTTTAAGCCAAGACAACCTTGGCACCTATCCATCAGCTAGCGATTTTACATTTGCAAATGGCAACATGTTTATGGCCGGCATTGATTTTGATGGTTTGCTTTATGTCGTTAACGAAGACGGCACTCCTGCGCGCGCAATTCCTACCAATGGCCATAGCGGTTATGGTCTTGCAACTAGCGAAGAAGGTAGCTTGATTGCAATGTGCGATTTGTCGGCTGGCGCAGTGGTATTTTTCGACGCGATCAATGAAGAATACGTCAGTGAAGTCGGATTTTCTGGAATGGCCAACGATGCTGTTTTCGCTAATGGCAAGTTGTACGTCACAGATCAATCCAACGAACGTGTGATGATTTACGACCAGTTGCCGACTTTCACAGATCGCAACGAGCACGATGGTACTCTCATACTAAACAATTCAGCACCGTCGCTGGGCGATGCGGTGGGCGTTACCGTTCTCGGCAATGTTGGCCATCCCGTTTGGTTAGTAGGTGCTTCTACAGCAGGCGCGACTACATTCAATGGCATTAACTTTGCGATTGGGCCTAACCTATTCTCTTACGGGACTAACAGCACGACTTTCTACATGGGTCGCAACGTGCCAAACAACCTTGCCCTAAGTGGACGCCATTTCTATATGCAAGGCGCCGTGAGCGACGGCAGTGTCATTCGCACCACCCAGCCAGCAGTTCTAATCATTCAATAATTTAGAAATCTTAGCGGCGACTCGTTATGCTGTGGATATGCGCAGCACTCGAGTCGTCCTTTTGTTTTTTGTCATTGCCATAGCAGGGTCCTGTGGGGCAATACCTCCTTATTCATCAGTCAACAAACAGGCCGTTAGAGGTTTTTACACTCTTAAGCTTAAGACGGTGGCGCTAAGTTCTACCAGCATGACTGAAGCCACTCTCAGCACCGATTCATTCGAAGATACTGCTGTTTTCGATACTAGTGCTACTGCGATCGAACTTGAGAAAGTGTTGCGCGATCAATTGTCGGCTGTATTTTCAATTCACAAGCGCGAGTACACTCTAAACGGAAATGGCGATAGCACAATCAACGGCAATCAAATCCATGCTGGTCTGCGCCGCTATTTTGGCGATCGCGCGCTAACCGCATTCATCGCAGCCGAAGGGATCTACTCTTTCAATGTCAACCACACGGGTCTAGATTTAGACTTGGCGTCTGGTCCAGGATGGGCAATCGGCGGTGGCGCAAACTTTGCGCTTAGCGAAAGTCTTTCAATTGAGGCCTCTGTGTTTCACGAATCGATGTGGCCGGCAGCTTCTTATGCCAGTGGCAACACTTCTTTGTCGTCTGATTATGAACATTCATTTAAGAGCACAATCGGATACATTGGTATAGGTTTTCACTTTTAGCAGCAGCAACTATTCGCCATCTTCCAATTCTAAAGTTTCATCGCCACCTAGCTCGAGTTGGTCGATGTAAATAACTTTGCTACCGGCGATGCCTTTGATCGAGCCATACATGCCCAAAGTATTATCAACAACTTTGGCGATTTGTTTTTCACGTTTTTTCCAGATTGTACGCATTGAGCGCTGCTCTGATTCTAAATCTGTTTTCATTTGGGTAATCCCTTCGACGATTCCTTCGATTTGCAATTTGAATTCGTTGCCCGTCAAGAAATCGTAGAGGTCTGACATCTTGCCACCCTTGTTCTCTTGAGTGACAATTGCATCAGTCAACTGAATTAACGACTCGCGCAACACCAAGGAAAGGCCTTTAAACTCTTGAAAAGAGCAAACCCACACGCCTTCCATTAAGCCCATTCGTGGCATTGAGGATGGCATTGCCTCGGTTACTAGCACACCAATTTTTGCATTTTTCTCGCGGATGTCACCCTTAAACTTTTCAATCCAAGCAGGCTGGAATGATTTCGTACGCTTGCTCTCATAGTAAATCGTGCCGCAATTCGTTTTGCTGCGAGTGTTAACGGTTTGCAAACAGTCGGCGCCGAGCTGACCTTTCTTGATTTCTTCGATATCGTCTAACGGAAACTGTGACTGCAACCATTCTTCGATCGCGAGTTCTTGCACTTCCCCCTGAGACTGCATCGAGCCTTGCTCTTGCTTGCGCTTCATCTCGGCGGTTAAATCTATTTGGTCTTGAAGTTGTTGCTGCAACTCTTTCAACTTCAACTCGTTTTCCTCTTCAGCGGCCTTAACGATTTTCTCTTTTTCCACTTTCAGTTGCGCGGCATGTTCAGCAGCAGCCTTGGCACGAACCGAGCTTTCTAATTCGGCATTTTGCATTTTCAGCTGCTCGACCTCAATAGATTTTTCATTTAGCTCAATCACTTTGGCGGATTTTTCTTTGAGCTGTTCTTGCAAGGCCGCCATCGATGACTCTTGTTCTTCTTTCAACTCGGCCGTCAGTCGTGACTTAATGTTTGCTTCGCGCTCACGGACTGCTTCATTCACACGCTCGTCATGCTGTTGCGCCTGCTCCTCTAACTTAGCTTGCTGCGCGGCAATCTTTGTTTTTTCATCCGCTAATTGGCTAGCGAACTTCTTTTGCAACTCAGCCTCAACCTGGCTGTGCAAAATATCATTAACATCAATTGTCTCACCACAGGTTGGGCAATTTATAGAATTCGAAGCATCTGTCATAAGCGCAATATTAGCACATGCATCGTTATATTTCTGTTATGAAACCGGCGGATTTGTACGCCCGACACCTATTTTTGACAACGGCTGTTCAAGAGTCTTGAATGCAACCAAGGCGCAAATGGTTGACGACGCCAACACAAACCAAAAGCCCAATTTTAAGCCGATGCCCAAAGTGATCGCCAGAGAAACAAAAACAGGATGGAACAGATATACACCAAAGCTCAATGCACCATAAAACCTCAGTACTGGCATCGAAAAGAACTTTTGGATACCACCCGGCACATTGACTGCTGCCATCAGCACTGCCGACCAGCACACACCGTAAAGAAGGTGTTGGTTGTGAAAGTGTGTGCGATGGACATGCGCGCCGAATTTTGAGTACACCACTGGCGTCATTATTACTATACCCGCTAATCCCAGATAGCCAAGCACCCGCATCAATTTGTTGGCATTCTCTTTTTGGGCAAACTGCTCACCCATACGAAACTGAACCACCGCTAACAACATACCGAGTACGAAAAACGTCATGTACTGCGACAAGCCCGTGTCTTCGCTAAACGCTCTTATCTGCGAATTGAACAGCTGCAAAGCCACGAGCACGACTGCAACTGACCCGACAAGAGCTTTCATCGAGCGTGAACTGATTGCAGAAAATAGCAATGTGAGGACTGGCAACACAAAATAGAACTTAAACTCGACAGCAATCGACCAAGTGACGTCTTTCCCCTCTTGCAGCAGCAAGTGATTCATGAAGCCGTCGACATCTAGATCAAATATAATCGGCTTACTGGGGTCGACGTATTTAGTGCAAACAACTGCGAATAGCAAATAAAGAATGTACAGCGGGTAAATGCGCAAAAATCTACGAAGCCAATAATTTATCATTACAGGCGCAGACAGAAGCGAGCTTGATTTGCGCAGCAATGCCAAAGTAAGCAAGAACGCGCTAAGCAAGAAAAACAGATAAACGCCTGGTCGTCCTAATCCTCGTAGGTCGACAGCTGGAACCGGGAACATTCCTTTGATGCTTGCGTGGCTGACAACCACTAGCAATGCGGCAAAACCACGTAAGCCGTCAAGCGGATCTAACTGCGAAGCGCTGTTGGATAGTTGACGGTTTAGTTTAAAGAAATTCATTAAACCGAATTATACGCGGCCCTCCATTAAATAGGTCGGGGACCCTATTGAAGGCGAGTGAGACCGCCATCAGGCAGCAGGAAGTAATTGATACCATTTTCATTGGTGGCTTAGTGTCGATAGACCACGCCAAACCAAATTCGGCGAATAAATTTCATGTACTCCAAAGATAACAGCGAGGCAAGTTACGATGCTCATCAGCATACTTGCTGAAATGAAAATTTCTCTTTCTCAAGCAACACGTTTGCGACAATTACGTCTAGTAAAAGCTTGACGCGATGCTCTAGTGGCTCGCCCTCTTGGTAATTAGCCGGAGCAAAATAATCAATTCGTCCGGCATTCATCAATTTTTTGCATGTCTCAAAGGCAGACTGCCTCTCTGATTCGTAAACCGCAACCGCATAACCACCATTGTTTTTGGTCACGGTCATGCTTGGCACATCGGACAAACCATCACCAATATATATCATGTTTTGAAACGGCACTGGGCGTTCGTCTTCTGGCATGTAATCATTGATGGATTCGTTAATATCTAGAATGCCTTTGTTAATTCTAAACAAAAACTGAATCTTGGAAGTATCGTTTACAACCACTGTCGGAAACTTGGCCACGCCTTCTTCATCGAAATAATATTCGGAGGCAAACATTTTTTTGAAGTGCTTACGGATTTCTACGCCGGCTAGAATCTCTTTTAGACCCGCCGAAATAATATAGTGCTCGAGTCTAACTTCGCCGCAGGATTTTTCGGCTACGTGTTGGTTGACTCGGTCGAACCAGCTTAATACACCCGGAAAATATTCAATCCCACTGGCCAAGCGGCGCAGCTCATCTCGATCGAGATGGGTGTCTTGCGACTCCATTTTTTCTTGGAGCAGTCGCATGTAAGTGAGCATGGGGTCAGCGTTGTGTTTGCGCGCTTCATCAGTGCATTCGTCCCAAAACTGCGCTGGATCTTCGCCGAGTTCTGGGAGCACGGTGTATTCTTGCATCGGCTGCGGAGACAAAGTGCCGTCGAAGTCGTAGACCAATGCTATGGTGTCTTGTTTGAAAAATAGGTTCATTGGTGACAGGGTTGTTTTTTACAAGTGTTCCTAGTCTAACAAAGGCCTGAAGCTAATTCGCGCAGCCTTATCACTCAACGCTATCTTCTTGATGTCATGCCTTTACTGAATTCCGTTAGCACTGCCAGGATTTACTTGGAGTACCGTTCAACAGCCGCGCCGTAGCTCGGTCTGTCTGCAACAGCTGGCTAGGCAACCAAAGAATATCAACTAGCTACCAGTCAGCACCACTCAAGCGCAAAGAGAAGATGAGTTGTTCAATCTCGTCCTTCAATCTCAAATCTTTATAGTAGACATTGAAGGAAAGCGCAATCGGAGCCTCTTCTTCTTCTTTACTCCGGATTTTTGGGATATAGACTGCCGATACCAATGTAGTGGGATTCATAGTCGACAGCTTCTCATAGAAAGCAAACTGAGCCTGCCTACCATCAATTACCACATCTTCTTTCAAAGCAAAGTGTCCCTCGAATGAATTATCTGAAAACCAGCCATAGTCGAAGACAATCCTGAAATCCTGCACCTCAAACACACCAGCAAACGAGTCTTCACTATGAAAGGGTAGTTCTTTGAGTCCAGGAGGGCCAAAGAAGCAAAAGGCATGGTTGGTATATACAATCCAAGAATCAGGAATCGATTCGGGCCTACTCAACTCTGAGAATCCGCATTCCTCTGAGGACACTGGAGCACCAGAGCAAGCAAGCAAGCACGTACAAAGCATGAAGAGAAGGAAGATGCGCATTGTTATTAAGCGCTATCACCTTAACATAGATTATGTGTTTGTGACTACAGTCTGTGAACATAGAGCATCTCTTTATGTTCGCCCACACCTAAAAAGTACCACTGGCTAGCATCATATTCCTTAAAGATATTGGTTCAATTCCATTATTACAACAAATCTAGGTATGGGGAATGCATTACGTCAGAATTCACCAAAGTGAAACGCGCAGCGGGCTAGTTGTGGTGCAATGATTTGTTAGAGATATGCTTACTTATAATAAATCGCTAGTTTTGGCAGCCATAATAAAATCATTTTTATGTAGACCATTAATTTTATGACTCCACCACTCAACTGTAACAGTAGAGTATTCTACAACAATTAATGGATGGTGGTTTATTGATTCAGCTAGTTGAGCTATTGCATTAGTTAAGGAAATGGATTCTGCATAATTCTGTGTATGGAATACACGTCGTAGTTTTTGGGTGCCCGAATCCTGAATTAGACTCCAATCCCCCACTTCCTGCATCAGTGATTCAATTTCACTTGGCGAAAGTAATTTTGCATTTGCATCACAAGCCTCACATTTCATTTGATTTAAATTTGTCATAATCTTTTTACCTAATATCGCTAACGCTTGCGTTCACACGCGCGGTTTACCGCGTCGCTGCGCACTGCTTTGTTCAGCTTTGGGTTTATCATTGTTGTTCGTTGGGGACTTTGTAGTACTTCCGTAGACGTTGTAGCTCTTCTTTCATTTCCTCGATGCGTTCTTTTTGTGCGGTGTCGTTGTAAACACTTTTCATCTCGGAGGGGTCGGTCGCACGGTCATAGAATTCCCATTCCTCGCCTCCGGGCACGTCTTCTCCGTAGAAGCGAATCAGTTTATAACGCTTGGTCTCTACCCCTTCGTGACGGCGTACCGAGTGGACGCCAGGATACTCATAGTAGTGGTAGTAAAGCGACTCTCTCCAGTCCTTCGGAGTTGTACCTTGCATGAGAGGGACAAGAGTCTCGCCCTGCATATCTTCAGGAAAGGGAACTCCGGCTATATCCAAGAAGGTCTCGGCAAAATCAATATTCTGCACCAAGTCATCATTGCGTGAGCCAGCTGTTATCACTCCCGGCCAGCGTACCAATAGCGGAGTTCGAAACGACTCTT
>JAPYTC010000076.1 GCA_029941685.1 Planctomycetota bacterium
TGCAAAGTTCGCGGCTCTCATCGACACTACCTCTGTTTTTTGGCAGTGGGCTTATCGCCATTGTCGATGGCAGTCTGCAGGCAGTTGTGGCCGGACCGAGCATTCTGGCTGCCACGATCAGCTTCAACCTTATTGGTGCTTGGCTAGTATGCGCTATTATTGCCTTGGCCATCATTTTTGCGGCGCGCATGCCGCAGGGTAACACGCACTGGCAAGATTCAACATTTGGCATAGGTCTACTAATCGGAAGTCTACCATTGCTCCACTCGGTAATCCCTTATCCATTCGTCCACGTAGTCTTTAGCGGATTACTACTTGTAGCTGTATTCATTAAACCGCTTAAATCGCCGTCGCTCAAAGTTTGCGGGGCCTCTAGCATGTTGCTTGCGATATTTGTTGTGAGCAGTGTTTTTGTACAGCACGATTTACCTGTACACCCGCTTGCTGCTACAAACGTTGGCGAGCATCAAGCTGTAGATGGACCCGATGTCATCCTTATTTCAGTGGATACTTTACGCGCCGATGCCGTTTACGATCAGCCGCAACTTAATCTTGAATTACCGGCCCTCAACAAGTTGCGTCAGCGTTCTCTGTGGGCAGACTACGCTCTTTCTAGCAGCAATCAAACGCTACCTGGCCATGTCGGTATGTTGTCTGGTCTGTCAGCGACTAGTCATGGAGTGCGCTCTAACCGGGACTTCCCAGACCCAACGATTGACTTGGCTGCAGATTATTTTGCGCGTGCACACTATCAAACTTCTGCGGTGATTAGCAATGCACTGCTTTCATCCGCGACGGGCATGCACCGCGGGTTCAATAATTTCAGTGATGAAGCCATCGGGCTCGCTCGCTTGGCAATGATATCTGAAGATTATTTGGCGCGCCACAGCTGGCTAAGCATGGTGCTGCAGTCTTCCCGTTCCAACCGCCTTTATCGGACACTATATTACCGTCATAAGTTTCAAGCAGCTTCATTGGCCGAGCACTCTACCAACATTGCATTGGCGCAACTTGATGCGGCTTACGCTACCGAACAGCCACTGTTTCAGTTCATCCACTTCATGGACCCACACACCAACTATGCGCCGCCAACTTCGGTACGCGGCACAATTTCAGCACCACTAGCCACACAGGTCAATCCATCGTATTTGTCGTATGTCACGGCTGAGTTTAGCGTGGCAATGGTGCGTGAGTTGCAGGAAAGTATCAAAAAACATGCCGACGCTGATGCTTACTTAGCTGCCAAATATTATCAGCAAGTTTATCTCGAAGAAGTCATCGAGGTCGATCATCAGCTCCAACGCATCGTTGACAAGCTTGATGCTAGCGGCCGCGATTATGTGTTGCTGCTTACTGCCGATCACGGTGAACAATTTGCCGAGCACGGTTTAATGGATCACGCGAACTCTTTGTACGAAGAAAATATCCGGGTGCCCTTTTTGTTAAGTGGCAAAGGGGTATCCGCCGGACATATCGAAGGCGTACCACAATTATGCGATGTGTTGCCTACCCTACTGAGCTATGCAAATATCGGCTACGACATCAGCGCCTTCGATGGTCAAGCAGTAAGCGCGGTAATCAGCATGCGTCCACACGTGGCTGTTGACCAAAAAGAAATTGCCGTACGCGACATGCACGACCGCAAATGGATTGGCTCATGGCAGCAAAACGGAGATTTACCCGTTGGAATAAAGTTGTTTGATTCGTCACACAATGAAAGCGACAACTACCTCAGCGAAGATCAGCCACTTGCTAGCGAACTAAGCAAGTTGATTGACTACTACTTCGAGAATGACACTTACGCCGAACGCCAAAGCAGCGCCAAAACGAGTGCAGCCCAGCAAGCTGCATTGAGCTCACTGGGCTACGCCGATCAAGAAGATGATCGTTAATTAGTAGGCGTAAAAGCCTTCGCCTGATTTACGACCAAGCTTGCCGGCTTCAACCATGCGGCGCATATTGGGCGCACAACGAAATTTTGGATCGCCGAACTGCTGGTGCATGTAATCGAGAATGTTTACACAAACGTCGATGCCTATGAAGTCAGCCAAGGCCAATGGCCCCATGGGGTGGTTCATACCCAGCTTCATAATGGTGTCGATGTCGTCGCGAGTAGCCACCCCTTCATAGAGTGCGAAAGCTGCCTCGTTAATCATGGGCATTAGCACGCGGTTAGAAACGAAACCAGCGTAATCTTCGGCGACTCCCACAGTTTTTCCGAGACTCTCGGCGATTTCTTTGGTCCGCGCCACAACCTCAGCAGAAGTCTTCTCGCCTTTGATGAGCTCGACCAACTTCATGAGTGGCACGGGGTTCATGAAGTGCATACCTACTACAGATTCAGGACGACTCGTCACACTTGCAATCGCAGTAATTGAGATTGAAGATGTATTCGTTGCCAAAATCGCATTAGCCGGTGCATGCTTATCAAGCTCGACGAATACGCTTTTCTTGACTTCTTCCTTTTCGAACACCGCTTCAACCACCATGTCGACGTCGGCGACAGCAGTTGCTAAATCAGTAGAGCCGGCAACCCGGCCCATGATCTCGTCTGACAATTCTTGAGTGATTTTTTCTTTCTTTACAAAACGATCAAGCGACTTGCGGATAGTTGCCATACCGCGATCAAGACCTTGTTGTGACATATCTACCAAGGTTACGGCGTGGCCATTGGCGGCGTATGTTTGGGCGATGCCATTACCCATGGTTCCGGCACCGATTACTGCTACTTTAATTGATTGAGACATTACTTTATTAATCGACTAATTCGATTGCTGTGGCCACGGCATTGCCGCCGCCTAGACAAAGAGTTGCAACTCCGGATTTTAATCCGCGCTGCTTGAGCGCGTAAACCAAAGTTGTGAGGATGCGCGCGCCACTGCCACCAATGGGGTGGCCGAGAGCAATTGCACCACCGTTGACGTTGATCTTATCCGCGTCAAGTTCGAGTGTCTTCGCCAACGCACATGCACCAGATGAAAAGGCTTCGTTAATCTCGAATAAATCGTAATCGTGACGAGATTTACCGGTAACCCTTTCGAGGTTTTCAACAGCAGCCTTTGGCGCCATCATCACCCACTCGGGAGCCATACCACCAGCTGCATAGCCCGTGATTTTAGCCAATGGCTTGAGGCCATGTTTTTCTACCGCCTCGGCCGAAGCAATCACTAACGCCGATGCGCCATCAGAAATTTGCGAAGCGTTACCTGCTGTAACTGAGCCGTCTTTTTTGAATGCAGCGCGCATTTTACCAAGTGACTCTGCAGTAGTGTCGCCGCGAACACCCTCGTCTTTGCGGAACACTATCGGATCTTTTTTGCGTTGCGGAACTTCGACATCAAAAGTCTCTTCATCGAAGTTTCCTGCTTCCCATGCAGCGGCAGCGCGTTGATGCGATTTCGCAGCCAACTCATCTTGCATCTCGCGGCTGATGTCGTATTCGTCAGCGACCAATTCGCCGGTCATGCCCATGTGCTGGTCAGAGTAGACGTCCCACAAGCCGTCGTGCACCATCGCGTCGACCAACTTAGTGTCACCCAAGCGCGCACCGGTTCGTGCGGACGGCACCAAATAAGGTGCTTGCGACATCGATTCGAAACCTCCGGCAACAACGATGTGATTATCACCAGCCTTGATGGACTGCGCCGCCAACATCACGGCCTTCAGACCAGAACCACACACCTTGTTTACTGTGAAAGGTGGCACGGTGTCTGGAAGGCCGGCAAATATCATCGCTTGGCGTGCAGGATTTTGCCCTACGCCAGCTTGCAGCACGTTGCCCATAATTACCTCATCGACATTCTCTCCAGCGACATTTGCGCGTTGCAAAGCCTCTTTGATGGCAAATGCACCTAGCTCAGGTGCGCGAAATTTGCTCAATGAGCCTTGGAATCGCCCGATCGGTGTACGACAGGCACTAACTAGGAAGACGTCAGTCATTGGTCGCATATTTTAGCGAAGCCATCTAATCGTGGTTTGGCCACAGCCCTGCTTTACGTAAATCACGCGATATTGGCACTTGAGTGCGCACTTTGTTTGCCATCTCGAGGTCAATTTCGCTGATTAGCAGGCTGCCATCGTCGCAACGAGCACTTACCTCGCCTAATGGATTGATAATCAGCGCTGATTCTGGGAAGGTCATTGGCTGCGTACCATCGAGTGCAGCAGTCCCTGATCGATTACATGAAATCGTAAACACCTGATTTTCGGCAGCGCGCGCACGACTTAGCAACTCAAACAATTGGACCCGTGGAGTTGGCCACTGCGCGCAACACACCAAGATATCGGCCTGCTGATACAAGGCCTCTCGGCATATTTCTGGGAAACGCAAGTCGTAGCACACGACCGGCATGATGCGGCCGATTGCCGTTTCGACAGCTACAGGCTGCGACACTCCGCGTTCAACCTGACGCCCTTCGCCTGTTGGGCTAAATAACATGCGTTTTGAATAAGGGCGTAAATTACCGGCAGCACCTAATAGGTGCGCAACGTTCTCCGGCTTGTCGCCGTCACCACCTGCCGCCGACCCCACCACAATCAAATCAACCGCAGCAGCAGCAGCATGCACTTCATTTAAGGCGTCTTCACTTTCACGACGCAACTCTCTTGAATACTCGACCACAAAAGAAGTCGTCCACTTTTCGGGGAGTACCAACAATTGAACCCCAACCTCGCCACACTTTTGGATGACATCGAGTACCTGCCGTTTATTACTTTCGACTTGAGCCAGCCGAATATCGAAAGGGAAAGCCGCAACAGTGATAGTCATGCTATTCGCTTAATCAACCTGATTAGCTAAGGCGAACAGATGCAGTGCATCTTTATAATCGATGGCCAACTTCAACACTGAGCGCAGCATTTCTTTATGCCCCGTCACATCACCATTTTCAGCGGCGGCAACGGCTTGCTGGTAATACATTTCGGCCTCGACCAAGCGATTGTTGGTATAGGTTAAACGCTGCTGAGTGTCTTTATAACCGTATTCGCTACTAGCCAGGTATATCTGCGAATACAACTCGTTAGCGCGCGACAATTGTGAATCAAGTTCGTAGGCCCGCGCCTGTAGATACCGCTGCTGTTGATGCAAATCCGTGTTGCGGTTACGAATCTCAATCAAATCAGCCGTATGCTCGACCACTGAAAACGATGCAGCCTTGTTGATGCTTTCGTTCGCCACGTTGTGGTTGCCCGCCCGCACCTGAATATCGGCAGCAATCAAATACGCTTGCGAAAACAGACTGTCGTCTAAACGCTCGGCCATAACTAGTGCAGCCGGATCGTCAATGCCAAGGTGGATGGCGTCTTGGATAGCGGCCCATGCCATTCCGGATTGCTGCGCATCGAGATAAATTTGCGCCTGACGTATCGCCTCTTCAGCAAGGGTTTTACTAATTGCATTGAGACGATTGTTAGCCAACTGTGGGTCGGTCAGCAAATGGCTAGCATGCATGAAAGCAGTACGCGCGCGGACGTCGTGACCTTGCTCTAAATGCCCTATCGCTTCGACGTAATTTTCTTCGCCAAGTGCATTACGCATTTCTTCGCGTGCGGCAATTATGGTCAAACGCTCGATAGCTGGAGCGTAATCTTCGCGCCAAGTAAGAGCGATCAGTAACTCACGAATCGCATTTTTCTTGTCGCCGATATCATTGAACTCGAGTGCCAAATCAAAATGTCGGGTAGCAATGTGATTACGACAACGCTCGGCTAAACCGACTATGGTATCATGACGATTTATAGGAGCAAGTGGCTGTATCTTTTCGAGTAGTACTAATGCCTCATCGGCATTGCCACTGTTACTAAGCATGCGCACAGCATCTTCAGCTAAGAAATAACGCGTGACCTCAATACGCTGCTGCACCATAGGGTGAGAAGTGTCAAGCTGCATATACTCGTTAAAGGCCTGGGCATAGCTTTGCTGACGGAAATAGACATCGCCAGTCTCTAGCAATGCGGATTGGCAAGAAACGAGGCCTAGTAACAGTAGCGGTAATTTACGCATGTCTTTATCTTAACTTGGAGTACGGCTGAATGCCCACAGAGAAACCCCGGCAAATAAACTTACCGGAGCAGTAGCAGCGAGCCATGGGCTGACTGCGCCACGCACGCCCATGTCACGAAACAGTAATTCTGCGACAAAGAATAACGCACATAGCAACAAACCACGCGCAACCCCCTCTTTAGAACTACTCCGCCCAAAATTGAGCGATGTCGACAAGCCGAGCACTAACAAAACCAATGCCACGAATGGCAAGGTACGAGCCGACCACATATAGGTTTCGGCTTGACGGTGACCAGGATCGTACTCTAACAAACTCATGTACGACTCAGAATTAAGGTCGAGCGGACGGTTGCGTACAAAATACGAGCGCAATAAATCAGCTGGACGGAATCCGTCGGCGGAGAAAGTGGCTATCATTGACTCGCCTTTTGAATCAGTCTCGAGTCCGCCCTCTAGCTGCCATACGTCATTAACGAAAGTGGCACTGTCGGCCCAAACTCGTCTATCGTCACCAAATTTAGACGAAGAAAATACCTCGAGACCAATGATGCGCGCTGGATCGCCGGGGACGAAAACCTGCGCATGTAAACGGCGTGCCCCCGCACCCCGCACCCACAGATCTGTTGGGCGCCATTCGCGATGGTTATTCAATTTGCGCTGAATGGATTCGTGCTGAGGCAATAGATCGGAAATTGTCGCCTCACGAAAAGACGCAACAGAGGTAGCAATGAATAATGCGCTAATGAAGATCGGGGTGAACGATCGCCAAGTCGCGCGGCCGGCACTAAGCATAGGCGTCCATTCGTTGTTGCGCAATAGTTGAGTAACGCAACCTATACCTGCAATGAGCAAGATGTATGGCAAAAACTGAAACAGTAAGAACAACATGTTGACCATGTAGTAATTAAATAAATCTCCTGTCGTCAAACCAACTATAGCACGTGCCAACGGGATATCATCTGCACGAGCTAGGAGGTCCATGAAAGTAAACATGCCAATAAATGCGATAGCAGTTAGCAGGCAGAAGCGTAAATAATTACGTAGCACGTAGCGATCGAATATTTGCATTACTAATGCACTCGGTGGCGACGCAACATGAATAGCACCACGGGGATTAACAAGAACGCTGGCAGCCAGGCCGCCACGAATGGTGACAAGGTATCGATTTCTTCCAGATTGTCGCACAAGAAGAACAGTGGAAAATAGACCAACAATAAAAATGACAGTGCCGAAGCAAAGCCAGAAACGAACCCGCCTTTGCGTAATCGCCAGCCGATTAATGCACCGATTAATGCGAGCGGAATAGTCGCTACTGCCATGGACATGCGCTGCCACAAAATGAACCAAGTGTGGCCGCGGTCGTCATCTGAAATATCGGTGTCTAGCAATGCGAATAATTCGCGGGACGACTTGTCCTTGATGCCACGACTAAGCTCACGATTTGAATTAATCTCGGCGAGGTTAATGGTCAGCCAGGTTTGCCCAGGGTTATAAAATAAACCGCGCGTATCTCGGAAAGTACGTAAGCCTTCGAACATGAAGGTTAGGTCGTCGCCATTGACATTCATTATCGCTCGGTTAGCGCGTAGGCGGAGTTCGTCATCGTTGCTTTTAGACGAATCGATACTCAACAATATGTCATGAAATTATCCAGGACCTGAGCGTTCGTTCCATGAGAGGTATAGCCC
>JAPYTC010000077.1 GCA_029941685.1 Planctomycetota bacterium
GTTTTACCGTTAATGCTGATCGTCCAGGTCGAGTCTGCATCGCGGGCGGTGAATTCAAGTGCACGGGCGGAGGCACCGATTTTGTCCTTGAACATGAAGGTATACTTCCGCAAAGCATCTGGCTCAGCAGCAGCTTCGGGCCACTCGGGGGTGGCGTCATTGCCCAAGTGAATCATCTTCTCGAGAATGACTTTGCCAGGATGCTGTACATCTTGTGATGGTAGGCTGAACTTACCCAGTAGCATGACCAATACAGCCAAGCCAACTAGCGGGAGTGAATGAGTCTTTTGCATGCACCATATTCTACATTGCCAAACACAAAAAAAAGCTCCTCACCCTAGAAGGATGAGGAGCAGTCGACAGATTACCTGTCAGTGTCGTTAACTAAAAATTAGTTAACAGACTTCATACCATTTGAAGCTGCAGTACAGTTGCCCGGGTTAAGAGCGCCTGAGTAAGCCACAGCTTGCGTGTGGACATTCGGTGGAATGTTTGATGGCAAGTTAGCACCCATTGAGCCAACTAAGCCCATTGGGAATGGACCTGCAGGCATAGCTTGGTGGTTGATCAACAATGTTGCAGAACCGCCAGCTATGATCGGAAGATCATTTGCGCCAGTTGAAACAAGCATTGCGTAGTCAGAAGTACCATCTGCGTTTGTTACAGCCCAACCAGCCGCTTGACCCGGACGGATCTGGCTAGTACATGTGAAACCTACAGTGTCATTAGCACCTGGGTTTGCAGACATGTAAGAAGTTGAGTCGTTTACGTTACCAGCTAGTGATAAGTCCCAGCTACCTTGTACTTTAGCACCACCACCGAACCAGTAAGCACCGAGGTTTTCAGTACCTAAAGGCTGTGACATATCGTACCACTGGAAGTGGTCAAATGAGCCGTAACCAGGTACAGCACCACCTGTGACTGAGTCAAGGATAGGGCCTGAGCCATTTGATGGATCAAGGTAAACCATTGACCAACCCCATGTTTCCATTAAGCCTGTAGCAGACTCTTGTGGAAGTGAGCACTCGTAGCCACCAGCTAGGTCTAGACCAACAATCCAACAAGCGAAACCAGTACCAGCTTGGTCGCCAGGAAGGCCGCCAATGCCGAGTGCACATGCCTCGTTACGGGTGTTAGCATCTACCCAACCAACGATACCAGCAAAGTTTGCTGAGTCGTTTTCCATGTAGAAACGTAGCTCTGTATCTAGAACGCCTGCACCTGTAGGGTCAGCCATTGGAGTACAGTAAGTGAAAGTCATACCATTTACTTGTTCCATTCCTGAGACACCCTGTGCAGGGAATGAACCGCCGTCAGCGTATTCATCAGTTGTCCACGAAGTGGTGTAGTAGTAAGTCATACCATCACGGTTATTGAAGATGGTCTCTGGACCAGAACGGTAAGCAAGGCTTGTTGCCTCGAAACCAGTGTCCATTTGATAGATGCCCGTCGACGGTGCGACTGAGCGGTGAAGATTGCCGGCTGGAAGCTGGCTTTGTGCAGATGCACCAGCTGCTAGAGCTGCGATTGCTGCGGTTGTAATTATGCTACGAAACATTCAGTACTCCTGAAAAATTTTGAGTCAAGGGAAAAATTGTTAGTTAAGACACCTAACGGCGCCGAGAACGACGCTCCAAGGGGAATCTTTGGCGAACGCTCATTACCTAGTTGTATTACACAATTCCGGTTCTGTCTAGCATTCTTAGACAATTATTTCGGTTTTTTCCCAAAAAGTATTAAGTATTTAAAGGCATTTTTAGGATATCTCAAATTATTGAAGTAATTTGGAACATAGGGGTTTGGTAGTCTTTTTATGCCTTTATGTGCCGTCTAGGCTATTTTTATGCCTGAAAAGGCGTGGTATTTTGCGCAAATCTTCCACAATCATGTACAAACTAGGCACAATCAGCAGGGTAATTATTGTGGCGAACACAACACCGAACGCCACAGAAATGGCCATTGGGATTAAAAATTTTGCCTGAATGCTCTTTTCAAGGAGTAGAGGGGTTAATCCTAAGAAGGTAGTAAGGGTAGTGAGCATAATCGCGCGGAATCTACGTGTGCCTGACAGCATCACCGCCTCTTTCGTGCTAGATCCGGCCTCACGCAAGCGATTTATTAGGTCAATCATGACCAGCGAATCATTAATTACAATGCCGCTAAGTGCAACTACACCGATGAGCGAAAACATGGATAGGTCGTAACCAAGGATGACGTGGCCACCAATTGCGCCAATCATCCCGAATGGGATGGCGGACATGATGATGATGGGCTGAATATAAGAGGATAGTGGGATTGCTAGCAAAATGAAGATAGCGATTAACGCCAAAATGTTGGTGCGCATCAATTGACCGATAAACTCTTGCTGCTCTTCTTGTTGTCCGGCAAGGCGGATATCGACCCCGGGGTGTGCTTTCTTTAATTGCGGGAAGCTGTCGCGGCTTAATTTGGCAAGCACGCTATCTGGTGACGTTTGGCTCTTGTCAATTTGGGCCTGGACTCTGACCGAGCGTTGCCGAGAAAAACGTGATATCTCGGCGGCGCCACGCCCTTGACTGGTGCTAGCGACGTAACTGAGTGGGACACGATCGCCACTTGGGGTGGTTATGAGTAGGTGGTTGAGGCTGTACAGGGTTTCGCGGTCGGCGCGGGGGAGTCGTACGTACACATCTACCTCGTCGGTGTTGCGCTGGAATGATTGCACGAGCGAGCCATAGTAGGCCTGACGTACCTGACGTCCGAGCATCGCTAGGCTCAAACCAAGTGCTTCACCTTGCGGCAGTAACTCAAGCCTAATCTCGTGCTTGCCGATTTTGTGAGTGTCACTAGCTTCGAGCACACCAGCGATTTTGAGGACGTCAGTCTGCAGCTGCTCTGAAACTAAGAGCACTTCATCTAGGTCATTGCCGGTAATACGCAAATCGATATCACCTGGCGATGAAATTAAATCAGCAGAGTAACTCACGTTTTCAGCTCCGGCTATAGGGCCGATTAATTCACGGAGGCGGGCGACCACTTCGTTGCCGTCGATTTCGCGGTGTTCGGCACCAATTAATTCGAGGTGGACTTCTGCTAGATGCGAACCAATTTGAGAGGCGCCCATGCCGCCACCCATCTGCTGTTGCTTGAGTTTAGTTGGCTGCGCACCGATTGCAGTAGTGATGCTTTCGATGATGGGTGAGCCATCAGCAGTGAATAGCTCGCTTTGTAATTGCTTGGCTGCGTTTTCACACCGCATGATGGCGGACTCGGTTTGGCTTACTGGGACTCCGAGTGGCATTTGAATGTCGACAATCACATCGTCGGCTTCAATCTGCGGGAAGAAGTTGAAGTTGACGCGACCACTACTTACATATGCAGCCGTCGATGTTAATACTGCGATGCTTATGCTGAGCAGCAAATAACGGTTGGGCATAGCCCAATTTAATACCGGGCGGTACATGCGTTCAATCATGAATTCGATGATGGCATCGGCAGAACCTTGAACTTTGTTCCACCAACCCTCTTTGACTGGGCCAACTTCACTCGGTAAGTGTTTAAGGTGGGCCGGTAAAATTAGCAACGCTTCGACAAGTGAGAAAATCAACACAGCAATTACAATCAGCGGGATGTTGCGCGAAAACTGGCCCATGTTGCCCGGCATAAATAACATCGGGATAAACGCGGTGATAGTAGTGAGCACGGCAAAGATGACAGGCTTCGACATTTCTTGAGCACCCTCAATCGCCGCCTTTAAACCATCCATGCCTTTGCGCCGTTTCTCGTGAATGTTTTCAGCAACCACAATGGCATCATCAACCACAATACCGAGCACTACGATAAAACCGAATAAACTAATTAAGTTAATAGACACATCGAACAGTGGCATCAGAATAATCGCACCCAAGAAAGAAACGGGGATGCCGAGTGTCGTCCACATGGCTACTCTGAGGCGCAAGAAAAAGCCTAGCGCGATAAGCACTAACAGTAAACCAGCTTTGCCGTTTCTCAACATTAAGTCGAGGCGACTCTTGAGTATTTTGGTGTCGTCAGATTTAATTGATAATTCGATGCCCGCTGGCAACTTCTGTTTGGCCTCATCAAGGGCCTGGCGGACGTAGTCGGCAAGTACCAGGGTCTCTTGGTTGCCAACTCTAAACACCGAGAGCATCGTCGCTTGCTTGCCATTAAAACGATTCACTTGATCGCTTTCAGCGAATCCGTCTTTGATGGTGGCGATGTCTCGCAAACGCAGTGGCTGCCCATTGCTTGAATTACGAATGACGATTTGCGCAAAGTCGTTAGCATTGAATGCCTGGCCATTGCTGCGCAATAAGATCTCTCCTGAATCGGCGAACAGGCTCCCTCCCGGGATATCAACGGAACTCTGCTGTAGGGCAGCCGTGATTTCGTCGATGCTCAGGTGGTAACGATTGAGCACTTCTTGCTTGACTTCGATGCTTATCTCGAATTCAGGAGCATTGCTTATAGTGACCAAGGTGATGCCCGGGTGTGCAAGTAATTGGTTTTCAACTATCGAGGTTGCTTTGCGCAGTTCGATTGCGCTAGTGTCACCCCAGACGACGACGTCCATGACTTTGCCGATTACGTCGAGTAGCTTGACTTGCGCGCGCTCGGCGTCTTGCGGAAAATTGTCAATCGCGTCGACGGCAGTTTTTACATCATTCAGTAAGTTGTTGCGATTGACGTTGTCCAAAAATTCGATAGTGACTACGCCGATGTTTTCTTTGGCCACGGAATTGACTTTATCGACGCCTGACAAACCTTGCACTGCGCGTTCGATCGGCAAACAAATGCCTTGCTCGACTTCTTCTGGAGCAGCTCCGGGGTAAACGACGCTTACAATCGCCGACTGCACTTCGACCATCGGCACGACTTCTTGTTTAAGCGTACCAATGGTCATCGCGCCCATCACAATGGTGCCGACCATTAATAAATTGGCGGCTACCGAATTTTTTGCAAACCAAGCAATGATGGAATTCATCTTAGTTGTTTATTACTTCGACTTGCATGCCCGGCACGAACACGCTGAGCGGGGTGGTAGAAACTTGTTGGCCATCTGTTAGGCCACGCACGATATAACGGTCGGCGGTTTGTTGAATAATCGTTAGCTGCTGTTCGTGCAAGGTCGAATCATTGTTGACCACTTGCACGCGATTTCCATTAACTGCGACCGCCGGAAGTTTGAAAGTATTGGCAACGACCTCGCCGTGGATGACCACTTCAAGATAAGTTTGTGGTGGAAGGTTAATCCCTGCCGGTAACAGCGCTACAGCTTGATTCATACGCGTACCTTTTTCGAGTTCGCCACTGATGCGAATAAGCACTGCCTTCAGCACTTGGTGCTCGTTCGGTAATTCGACATACACATTAAGCGTCGCGCATTCGCCACTCGTCGGTAAATTAAGCAACTGCAGTTGCTTAAGATTAAGCGGAATGTTAATTTCGGTTCCGGTGTTGGGTAACAGCGCCGCGACTATTGCGCCTGGGCTCAGCCATTGTCCGACTTCAGCGTTGAGCTTAAGAGCGCGGCCGTCAAAAGGTGCAACCAAAGTGCAGCGCGACATGTTCAGTTCGGCCAACGCAACTTGCGCCTTTGCAGTTTGGATAGCTGCCGCTGCTAATGTGAGCTGAGGTTTGTGAGCAGTGACATCGCTTGGCGGTTCTTGGCTAATGCGTTGCCAATCTTTTACAGCCAATTCAGCAGCAGCTTGTTCGAGGCTTAGCTTGGCTTGAGCTTGGGCTACCGCTGCTTGGGCGATGGCGAGATTTTGAGTAAAATCACTTGCGTCGACACTCGCTAACACCTCGCCTTTTTTGAAATTAGCACCGCGGCGTAATTTATCGTTAAGCTCAATTAATTCGCCGGGCGCCTTTGCCATTAAAGCAATGTTGCCCTGACTTTGCGTTACACCAAAAGCTTCAATCGAAATCTGGTAATCGGAAACATTTGCGGTGACGACATTGATGCGTGGCACGTAGGCCTCTATTTTTTGTTCGCCTAATTCTGGAGCAGTAGCCATTAAGGCTTGCCTAATGAGCAGCCCGATACCGATTGCCACTAAAGGTAAAACTATTCTGAAGAGCTTGTTCATTATTATTGCGTAAAGCCGCCGCCGACTGCTAGGTGTAGGTCAACGCGGTTCTGCATTAAAAACAGCCCAACGTTGATTTGACTGAAAAAGACTTGCTTTAGTGCAAGTTCGGCGCGCAATACATCTTGAACATTGCCGGCGCCTAAAGATAAAGATTGCTGCTTGCTGCGGATGAGGCGTTGCGAAAGGTCGTTTAACTTTGTTAAGTTGGTTGTCTGCTCGATCAAAGCGCGTTCGTTGTTGATTAAGGTCGCGACTTCGGCAAAGGCCCGAATGCAGTGTTGGCCGAAGACATAACTTGCAGCACTGTATTGATGTTGGGCCGCCGACTCTTGCTCGCGTAATGCACCGCCATGAAATAACGGGGCCAACACGTTAGTTCCAAAACTCCAGGTGCGGTAGTCGCCGTCAAGCAAGCTGCTGAGCTCGTCGGTGTTGGTACCACCAGCAATACCTATCGAAAAACTGGGGTATAGTGCTGCATGAGCGACATCGACTTGTGCTTCAGCAGCTCTTAGTTGTGCTTCTAGGGCAATCAAATCAGGACGGCGTGCAATGAGCTGTGCTTCAATTGTTGTAGCTGACATTGCGCGGACCTGAGGCCATGTAGAGCTTGTGGCTTGGTAAGCAGAGTCAGACGACAGTAAAGTTTGCAAAGCTTGCTGCAATTGTTGTTGTTGTGCGCGCGCCTGCGAGAGTTGGTTTTGAGTGGCGAGTAATTCTGAGCGAGCAGAGAATATTAAATCACTGCGGCTGCTAAGTTCGGCAGCATCAGTTATCGATGACAGCAATTGGCGTTGTATCTCTATGACATCTTCGATAGTGTCGACTTGCTTTTGACTAAAAATGTAAGCAATCCAGGTTCGGGCAGCTTGGCCGCTAACCGCAAGCCGTGCAGCAACATAATCAGCTTTACTCGCATCAAGTCGCGCAAGAGCAGAGTTTTCTTCTGCGGCAAGGCGTCCGAAGAAGTCGAGTTCCCAGCTGAGGCTCAGGTCGAAAGATGCGCGGTCAGATTCGATGGCAATTACATCGCCGGCACCGGGGATCGGCAGTCCGATAATGTTGGTGCGCGATTTGCCAAAATTAAATCCTAAGTCTACTGCAGGCAGATGGCGCCCGATTACGGCATTAGTGGTTGCAGCGACGGCTTTCAGGCTTGCAGCAGCAGCAGCCAAGTCGAGGTTGTTGTCGAGTACATCTTCGACAAACTTGTTGAGTTCGGCGCTCTCTAATTCTCGCCACCAATTATCAAGTTGCGCATTCTGGTTTACAGCGAATTTTTCGCCGTTAAATTTTGGCGGGGCGGACAGGTTGATGTTGGCTGTTGAGCAGCCAACGCTTACGGTAAGCGCGAGCATGAAAAATTTATTCATGATCAAAACCCGCAGTGCAGAACTTGATGAGTTGTTCGTTGATAAAGTTAGAGTCGTTGAGCCGCAGTTGGCCTGGAGCAAGTGAGCGTGCTACCCGAGTTTGTGAATGCAAGACATGAAGGAGTGAGCCGATCATAAATTCGCAACGGGCCAAGATGATGTCAGTACTTAGGTTTGGCAGGGTCCGGTGGATAGCGTTAATG
>JAPYTC010000078.1 GCA_029941685.1 Planctomycetota bacterium
CTGTAAACTCGATGAGTTGTTCGATGATGCTGTCAGAATTCAATCCATCTGACTCGGCGGCAAAGTTTAGTGACACACGGTGACGCAATGCCGGCTTGGCCACGGCCTGAATATCGGCAATGCTTGCATGATTTTTTCCATTAAGCAATGCCTTAGCCTTGGCTGCCATGATCAAAGATTGCGCAGCACGTGGACCTGCTCCCCATACGACATTGGCATTCACAAAGTCAGGTGCGTCTGCACTTGGACGACTGTTGCGAGTGAGTGCAACTGCGTAGTCAATCACGCTGTCGGCAACAGGAATGCTTTTTACGAGTTGTTGCAACTCAATCAGTTCGCTACTGCTTAATACTTTTTCAATTACAGCATTGACCGTGCCAGTTGTGCGCCTCAAAATTTCGGCTTCTTCGTCGGCACTAGGGTAATCAACTTTAATGAAAAGCAGAAAGCGGTCAAGCGCCGCTTCGGGTAGTGGGTAAGTGCCTTCTTGCTCTATTGGGTTTTGCGTTGCAAGCACGAAGAAGGGCTGCGGCAACTTCATGGTTTTGCGTCCTGCCGTAACCTGGTGCTCTTGCATAGCCTCTAGCAGAGCGGCCTGAGTCTTTGGCGGTGTGCGGTTAATCTCATCAGCAAGCACGATGTTGCTGAACAGTGGACCTGGCGCAAACTTAAAACTGCGTTCGCCGGTATTTAGGTCGGAATGCAAAACTTCGGCGCCAGTAATATCGGCCGGCATTAAGTCAGGTGTAAATTGAATGCGACTAAAATCGAGATCAACGGCTTCGGCAAAACTACGCACCAGCAAAGTTTTAGCCAAACCAGGAACACCTACTAATATTGCATGCCCTTGTGCTGCGACTGCAATACACAACTGTTCGACTACATCGCTTTGGCCAACAATGATGCGACCAATTTGAGAGCTTAAATCTTGGTAGGCCTGCGCAAACTTAGCCGCGGCCTCTTTTTGAGAAATGGGGATGTCATTCATTGTTTTTACATACGTTCGGAGAGTGCTCTTTGTTCGTTAATCTTTTTGAGAGCATCAGGGTCGCTACCCAAGTATTCGAGTTTGATTTGTGATTCTTTGAGCCTTTGCTCAGCCAATTCGGCATTGTACGCCTCAACTCTTTCTTGTTCACGTACCTGAATCAGGCTTACAGCCTTAGGTAGCAAGAACATAATCGCGGCGAGGATGGTGATGAGCCACAGAACACCATCGGTGAACAATGCCTTGCGCCGGATTCTTTTGGATGTCACTTCAATTACAGTGGCATTGCGTTGCCGTAGCGTGCAGAATTGCCGAGCCATTCTTCGATGCGCAACAATTGATTGTATTTCGCAACGCGATCAGAGCGACAAGGCGCACCAGTTTTAATTTGACCAGCACCAACAGCCACTGCCAAGTCGGCAATAGTAGTATCTTCAGTTTCGCCAGAACGGTGTGAAATAACCGCGGTGAAACCGGCTTCGTAAGCTACATCAATTGCGTGCATCGTTTCGGTGAGCGTGCCGATTTGATTAAGTTTAATCAAAATCGAATTCGCTTGACCGCCATCGATACCGCGCAACAAGCGCTCGGGGTTAGTAACAAACAAATCGTCACCAACAAGCTGGATGTCGTCACCTAATTCGTCGGTGAGCAAGCGCCAGCCATCCCAATCGTCTTCGTCTAGTGCATCTTCGATTGAAACGATAGGATATTGCTCACACCAAGACTTATACATCTCGACCATCTCCTCGGCAGAACGTGCTTGTTGCTCGAAAGTGTAGACGCCGTCTTTGTAAATTTCGGCCGCAGCAACGTCGATAGCAATGGCCATTTGCTTAGGTCCGGCTTTGAGGCCAGTGTCTTCGACGGCTTGAATTAACAAATCGATGGCATCTTTATTGGAAGCTAGGTCGGGCGCAAATCCGCCTTCGTCGCCGATACCTGTGGATAGCCCCTTATCGCGCAATAGTGATTTTAGTGAATGGTAACTCTCGGTGCACCAACGCAGACCTTCGGTGAAGGAACTCGCGCCCCAAGGCTGAATCATGAATTCTTGGACATCGACATTGTTATCGGCATGCTCGCCACCATTGAGAACGTTCATCATGGGTACCGGCAAACGATTTGCACTAGCGCCTCCTAGGTATCGGAACAGTGGCAGCCCAGCATCGTCTGCTGCAGCATGCGCTACTGCGAGTGACACACCAAGTAGGGCATTGGCACCTAAAGCGCTTTTGTTCTCAGAACCATCGAGTTCAATCAGTGCCCGGTCGATTTCTTCTTGCTCGTCGGCGCACATGCCAACAAGTGGTTTGGCCAAGATGTCGTTGACGTTGGCTACTGCTTGGCAAACACTTTTTCCGCCATAGTGTGAGTCACCGTCACGCAATTCGACTGCTTCGTGCACACCTGTTGATGCGCCGGAAGGAACTGCCGCGCGCCCAGTAGCACCAGTAGATAAATCGACTTCAACTTCGAGAGTTGGATTGCCGCGGGAGTCAAGGATTTGACGACTGTGTATTCGAATGATTTCGCTCATGGTAATGCCTTTTTTAAGGGGCTTACATCTTAACTTCAACTGCATGATGTTACACTATGCCCGAATGTTTAGTTTAACCGACATCGATTACCGTTATGGCTCGCAAATTATCTTCGACGAAGCTTCGTTGAAGGTTGATAATGGCTGGACCGTTGGCCTGATTGGGCCGAACGGTTCTGGCAAAACTACGCTTTTCCGTCTACTGATTGGCCAAGAAGTTGAAGAGGCCGGCGTCATATCCGTTCCGGGCGGCACAACTATCGGTTACTTCAACCAAACAGTAGGCGAAATGAACGGCTGTACCCCAGTCGAACAGGCAGTACGCTGCGCCGGACGAGTTGCTGATTTGCGTGGCATCTTGGCTAATCTCGAAGCTGATTTGGCCGACCCGGATCAATTAGACCAGCTTGACAATATCATGGTCAAATATGCCAAGATACAAGACGAATTTCAGATTCTCGGCGGCTATGACGTAGATGCGCGCGCGCGCGAAGTCCTTTCTGGGCTAGGGTTTAGCCAAGAAAGACTTGATGGTGAAGTGGGTACTTTGTCTGGAGGATGGAAGATGCGTGTGGCACTAGCAGGAATCCTCATTCAGCAACCTGACTTGCTGTTACTCGACGAGCCAACCAACCACCTTGATATCGAATCGATTATGTGGCTCGAGAGCTTTATTCGCGATTACAAAGGCACCGTAGTGATGACTTGTCACGACCACGAGTTCATGAACCGTGTGGTCGATAAAATCGTTGAAATTGACCAAGGTAAGCTACGAGTTTTTCCGGGCGATTACGATTTTTACCTCGCCCAACGCGAGCTTGAAGATTCTCAGCGTCAGGCGGCGTTTGAGCGCCAGCAAGCTCATGTCGAGCGCGAATTAAAATGGATTGATTCTTTTCGTGCAAAAGCTCACTCGTCATCTCAGGCGCAGTCACGCCTAAAGCGTCTTGACAAGTTAGATATTATCGAACCGCCGCGTTCACGCCGTCAAAAGTTGGTGTTCAATATTCCAACTCCGCCGCGTTCCGGTAACGACATTTTCGTTGCCGAAGAAATCAGCAAGAGCTTTGGCAGTCTGACGGTTTACTCGAATCTCGATTTGCATGTGCGCCGTCTCGAGCGTTGGGCATTTCTCGGAGTGAACGGTGCGGGTAAATCGACTTTGCTTAAAATAATGATGGGCGATCTCGAAGCCGATAGTGGGGTATGCAAGCTTGGTGCTTCACAACGTATAGGTTACTTCGCACAGCACACCACCGAATTATTGCATCCAAAGCAAACGGTTTTCGACACCATGGCCACGGAATTCCCTGGTGAAAGTATTGGTACATTGCGTACATGTTTGGCTTGTTTCGGCTTCGACCCCAACGATATGGATAAGGTCACGCGAGTCTTGTCAGGTGGTGAAAAGGCGCGCTTGGTTTTAGCTAGAATGCTGTTTAGGCCACCCAATGTGCTCATTCTCGACGAACCGACTAACCACCTCGATATCGAGTCGAAGCAAACTTTGCTCGAAGCCCTCGCGAATTATGAGGGCACTATCATCTTCGTTAGCCACGACCGCCACTTTTTAGAGGCACTCGCGACTAATGTTTTAGAGATTGATGGGGGTAGCGCAAAAACTTATCACGGTGGCTACAAGAAATATGTCGAGTATACTGGCCACGTTGCGCCCGGCGCCTAATTGGTTTTAAGAATCTTGTCTTCTTTCCAGTCGAAAGTGGCAGTCATCTCTTTGCCTTGATGTAACCAAGTTACAACGCGCTGCTTTTCTTTGTCGCTAAGTACCTTGCGCAGGTCACTTTGCTTTTCTAGTTTCACGCTACCTATTTGTAAAAGTACATCGCCAGCTTTGATGCCAGCGCGCTCGGCTAAACCACCCTTAACTAAGTCGTCGACAGTCATGCCGTCGCCAAGAAAAACACCCAAGGCATCGTGCTGTGGACGACGGCTATTGCCACTACTTGCCAGAACATCTCGCGGCAAGGCCTGATTCATATTGGCCACGCGCCACGCTCCAGAAGCAATAACACGCACTGAAGCCAACTGGTATTCAGGTACAACTTCATCGATAGTGTCGTACTGAGTATGATGGATGTAAGTGTAATTTGCATCACCGTTTTGCTCCCAGAAGAAACCAGGTACACCGACTCTAAGGTATGAGTCGTGATCACTACCGATACCACGCGGTAAACGCCTTACCGGCACCAAGCGAAAACGCAAATCTTCGTCGACGTTGTCGGCTGTATGCGCGATAATTGGGCCAAACGCCTCTTTAAACAGGGGTTCTAGGTCGGGCGTCGCCTGAATGCCAGAACAAGTATTGGTGCCACCATCGTGCACTAATACAGCGGAAATAACCTCGTTTTCAGCGGGGTGCTGCTCGATATAAGCGCGTGAGCCGAGCAAACCTTGCTCTTCTCCGGACCACAGCATGAAACGAATGGTGCGTCGCGGCTGCACTCCTAGTTCATCAATAGTCTTTTTAAGGATCCGTGCAGCTTCGAGAGTTGTTGATGTCCCGGTGCCGTTGTCTTGTGCACCTCGGGCGCCGTCCCATGAGTCGATGTGACCACCAACAATTACAATCTCGTTCGCTAAGTCAGTGCCAGGTATTTCTGCTAACACGTTGAATTGTGGAATTGGGCCGGCAGTGAAGGTTTGGTCAATGTCGAATTCAAGCTGGACGTCAGCACCATCTTTCGTAAGCTGAAAAATGTTGGAGAACTGTTCGCGCAACAAAGTGATGTTGACATGCTGCGGTAAGTTGTCGATATCAATTGAGTAACGGCCGCGTGTAAGCAATAGGCCTGACTTGCCACATGGCTTGACTACACCGGCATAACCTTCGGCAACACACATTGCGCCAAAACGATCGCGCAAATTCACACCTTCGAGGTTGTTGAAGCGCGGAGTATATTTGCTTGTGGAAGCCAAAATCCAAGCGTTGCTGAGCTTGCCAGTCAATGCTGTGAGTTCTTCTTCGGTCTGAGGAGCAACGATGGCGGGGCCAGAGACCTTGCCATCAGTGCCCGGCGTCCATGCATTGGTATTGAAAGACAACTCTAGTTTACTCGGCGAAGTCATTGCACCAACGCTTAGACGCCGATCAAAACCAACAGGGAAGGTGCCCCATTGTTCGAGGCGCGAATCGCTTAGGCCAAATGCTGTGAACTTGGCTTGTGCCCAATTACAAGCTTCGGTCAAGTTTTTAGACGAAGTAAGGCGTGAGCCAATCCCATTTGACAATTCGTCTAAGACATCCATAACTCGCAAGTCTGCATCGCTGATGGCGTAAATTGCGTCGACAACGGAATCGGTAGCGTCGAGGCCGGTGAGCGACTCGCTAAGTTGCGCATTGAGTGGTAGGCACAGTGTCGTACTAAGACAGACTGCAAAGAAGAAACGTGTACTGATTGATGTCATGTTAGGTGTTACGGAGAGCGGGCCACTAGGATAGAATAATATCCGTGAAAATGCACTCTAGCTCTTCCCAAGTTTTGGCACCACAAAACCTAGTCACCATCGGCAACCTCGCATGTGGTGTCGGTGCCGTGTTGCTATGTATCGTTGGTGTCGTCGAACAGGACGCCGAAAAACTCTACCACGCTGCGTGGTGGCTAGTGCTTGCCGAGTTTCTCGACGGCGTAGACGGCAAAATAGCGCGAATGACGGGTACGGCTAGTCCTCTGGGCGCACAACTCGACTCACTGGCCGATGCGGTTACTTTTGGCGTCGCACCAGGTGTTTTGGCCTTCAGTATGTGGCATATGTTCGCTGCAGAGTTTGCGCTGTCGTTGCATCCGCGTTTATTGATGGTTGCACCAATTGTTTATTCGGCATGTGCAGTATTGCGATTGGCCCGCTTTAATGTCGATCACGAAGAAGATGATCTAAAAAAAGAAAATGTGCGCTTCGTTGGTCTGCCATCACCAGGTGCTGCCGGAATGCCCATATCCATGGCGCTGTTGTATTTTGGCATCAGCGATATTAAGTTTTTCGATATCCCCCCGGACGTCGTGCATGATGTCCGCGGATTTTTGCTTTACGCAATGCCATTCATCTTGGTGTTGATGGGATTACTCATGGTCTCGCGCGTGCCATTTCCACACTTTTTCGCATGGATGACTCGCTCGAAAAAGCCGGTCGCTACTTTGGCGAAATTTATTTTCATGTTTGGTTTCATGTGTCTCGAACCAGAAGCATGTTTGTTTTTGTTTTCGTTTTGCTACACCTTGGTGCCCATCATCACTCAGTTTTTGCCATCACGGCGTAACCTTTGATTACAGTCGCTTATCTGGGCTTGGGGTCAAATCTAGGCGAGCGCAAACAAAACCTGTTAAGTGCAGTTGCGGCCTTGAAGGGGCTAAACGGCCTTAGCCAGGTGCGCCTAAGTCAAGTCATCGAAACGGCGGCTGTTGGCGGTCCGGTTCAAGGTGATTTTTTGAACGCGGTGGTCGAATGTCATTGCACGATTAGTGCGCTGCAACTTTTAGCGGACATCAAGGATATCGAGCGACAATTAAAACGTCAGCGTATGGGCAAGGATCATCCCCGAACTATCGACATTGATATTTTGTTGTTTGGCGACGAGATTCACGAAAGTGCTGAGTTGACCGTGCCGCATCCTCGTATGCACCAACGAGATTTCGTGATGCGTCCACTAGCCGAATTTTTGCCCGAGTACTGCGCTAATGCAACAGCTAACATCTAGTCAGCAGTTAGCCGAATTTTCTCGCGGTGTTGATGTTGGTTTTATACCAACGATGGGAGCACTACACGCGGGCCACGTTTCGTTGGTCGAGTGTGCCAAGCAAAACAACCCATGCGTGATTGCTTCGATATACGTTAATCCTTTGCAGTTCGGTCAAGAGATCGATTTAAAGACGTATCCGCAAACGATCGATGCCGATTTGCGTTTGCTCACTGACCTAGGAGTTGACGCAGTGTATATGCCACAATACACCGACATTTATCCCGAGGGCGATGAGGTGAAGCAATTGTCAGCCGGTGTAAATGGCTTAAGCTTTGAGGGGGCAGCCCGTCCAGGTCATTTTGACGGCATGCTTACCGTCGTGTATCGTTTGTTGCAGCAGGTCATGCCTAGTCATGCTTATTTTGGCGAGAAAGAT
>JAPYTC010000079.1 GCA_029941685.1 Planctomycetota bacterium
TCGCACTGTTGAGTAAAATGCATGCAACCGTGCTTGCCGAAACGCAAATTGATTTAGTGCGTGAATTGGTCGTATGGAACTAGCAGACCTTTAATTAAGTTCGATTTCGACGCCAGCGACAACGAGTTGTTCGCCAGGGTCTAGAACTGCAGTCACTTTGAATGTGTACACTTTGGTTGAATCAGGAATCGCAACACCTACAATTATCTCGGAAATGTTTGCTGTCGTTGCGGATAGGTCGTAAGTATTCGATTCGACAACTGCACCTGTGTCAGGGTCTATGAGCTCAAGCAGTGCTTCACCAATGCGGGGTCCCTGGTAGGTCATCAGACTTGCCGATGTTCCGCGAACAGGGCAAGTGAAATAATCGCCGTCAAAGTCTGCGAATAGTATTTCGTCTCCAGTTCCTTGCAAATCGCGCGGCAACAACCAACGGAATTTACTGCGCCATGGCCATGCATGTGAAGGGTAGATTACATTCGGGTTGTTTGGTGAGAATGTGGCTAGTGAGTCATCCGTGTCGTCTAGACGAAAAACTCCCTTGAGGTCTTGCCAATCACTGTTGACATCTAATTTCATCATATCAGTGTTTGTTGCAAGGTAAGCAGTGCCATCTGTGGCGAAGTTTTTAGACAGCGCAATGTCGTCGACCGCTGCCGCCGGAATGTTGTTACCGAACTGCGTCCATGAGGGCACCGACTGATTAAGGTCGATACTGAAACAACCGCTAGCCTTGGTGCTTATGTAAACAATTGCTGAAGTGTCAAACTCGGGATGCAAGGCAATTCCGGTTGGTGCGACAGATCCGAGGTTGTGGCGCAGGACCTGAATAGACAAGCCACTTGGTGCATCGGTTATTTTGTAGATAAAAGGCGGGCGTTTCATTAGGGCGAACACTACAGGATTGTTTGGCCGTGAATAATTAGGAGCGACTAATAGCTTTGTTATTTGATCGTTGAAATTGAATAATTCAAGCCACGCTGTGTCGACAAGTCTGTACAAAATACCATTCGGGGTCCCGGCATAAACGTCCGTGCGTGTGTTTGTTGCGTCGTATGTCGGGGCTACTGAAATGCACTGGATCTGTTCGGTTATGGCACCGGAAGTCGTATGGAACAAACGTTCCGAAGTAAACCCGTTGTCACTACTGCGTCGCATCTGACCTTGAGCTGAGAACCAAAAAAACGTTTCATCAGCATTGGGCATTGTCCCGGTAGGGTCAAAGTGTGGTGAATATTCAACACCACGCGGGTATCCGGCATCGTTGCCATTGGCGGCTAAGTTGGCTACCCTTGGTGCATACCACAAGGTCTCGTTTAGCGGGTTACTCGGGCTAACGCTTGGCGATTGCCATTCGTGCAAGTATACATTTCCGGCTACGAGCAAGCGCCCATCAAGATCGTAGTTGGGTGAAACGGAAACACGGCGTTGGTATATCATCGGTGTGCGCATCGGCACAATCGAAGTTTCGTTTAATGCTGCGTCGTGCATGACGGTTCCGGTGCCATAACCTGCTCCAAAAACAAGGTCGTGGCCATTGCTATCGATGGCTGTTTCGACATCGCGGAATCGGTTAGCGAAGCGAGTAGATTTTTGTAGCCAATGAACGCCACTGTCTGAGCTAGCGAAGAAACCTTCCTGTCTGCCGTAGAAAACTTTGCCGCTTCGACTAAAATCACCTGCGACTTGCAGCTGTGAGAAATAAGCCATTTGTACGGCACCACTCTTTTTACCCGGGTCATCTTCTAGTAAAAAGTCTTGAGCGGAACCGTTGTCGTTCCAGCTGAGACCATCGTCGTCGGATCGTAAAATTCCTGTGCCGAAGTATGACCCAAAGTTGGGGTACTGGCGGCCAGCAGCGAACCAATAACGGTTGCCGCTTGGATCGGTTGGTGTCGACAAAATTGCAGTGACTGCGGTGTCGAGAGTCGTTGCAAGTGAGAAAGTAGCAGCACCGTTGGTGGAGACCCAAATCTCGCCTTCGTCAGTAGTGCCCGATGGCTGAAGTCGCCCGCGACCAAGCATGACGGTGTGATCGTTGTCGTAATTTTCAGAAAATTCTATTGCGGTGATGTTCCAGTCATAAAAATCTTGCGCTACTGTCGAGAATTGTGAGGCAATCGCCCAGCTCACCCCGAGGTTGTGGCTGATGTGCAGCTGACCATTGGCGACCAAAATAATGTCTTGGTCACCGGAGTGGGTGCTGACCGTTGAGGCGTGTGGAGCTATTGCAACACGTGTCGCCGAACGATTGCTACCACTACTTTGGTAAACGGGTGTCCAGTTTAGGGAAGATGAGTTGAGTAAGTAGACACTTCCGTTTTTAGTGACGCCAACTGTCGGGCCATCAGTGCCACGGCTTGGTGAATCGACGGACAAGAAGGATTTGTCTTGACTGATGAGGCCTCCGTTAATCTTTATTGCGTTGTGCGAGTCGGGCTCGAGCATCCAGGCGCCACCGTCAGTACCGATGACGAAACCACCGAGTCCACTGAGAGAAGCGAGTCCTGGGTGATAGGAAATGGAAGTTGCGTTGGTGAGTTGTATTCCTTCGCCGCGAACTGCCTGCCAACTGTAGCCATCGTCGTGAGTGACCAAGATTTGTTGTTCGGAGTGAACAATGGCTGTTACCACGGTTCCATCGGCCAACAGCGCGCTAGCGATGCCGTAACTGGAATCGTGAGGAGCGTGAATCGTGTTCCCACCATTGGTGGCAAACAAAAGTGTTAAAAGGGGGAGTATTTGCATCAAACTAAGACTTAGTTAGCTAAAAATAGCATAAATCTCCACTTAGCGACCAAACGATGTCTTTATTTTTTTGAGTTATTGGCGAAATCAGCGTGTACAGACGCTAAAATCCCTCTTTCGCACGTTCCAGGTACGAGCGTGCCGAAAAACACAACATGAGTTTGTCCTTCGACCCACAATCAGGCCCATCCTCGCTACACGCGCTGCGTCATAGTGTAAGTCACATTATGGCTGATGCCGTGCTGAGGTTATTTCCAGAAGCGAAAGTCGCCATCGGTCCGCCGATTGACCATGGCTTCTATTACGACTTCGAGTTGCCGCGTGCACTCACCGACGAAGATCTGCCTCTAATCGAGGCCGAGATGCGGAAGATTTTAGGCGCTGGCAATGATTTTACGCGTTCAACGATGACACGCGAAGAAGCTGCCAAGCGTATCGCCGAAAGCGACCAACCCTACAAAGTAGCCTTGCTTGCCGACATCCCCGAGGGGGAAGAAATTTCGTTTTACGATCACGGCACGTGGTCAGACCTGTGTGAGGGTCCGCACGTTGAGTCGACTAAGCAGATTCGTTACGACGCATTTAAGTTGTTGTCGGTGGCGGGGGCTTATTGGCGTGGTGATTCCGACAACAAAATGCTCACTCGAGTTTATGGTACCGCGTGGTGGCATAAAAAAGATCTTAAGAAGTACATGGCGTATCTTGAAGAGGTGCAGCAGCGCGATCATCGTAAGCTCGGTCGCGAGTTGAATTTGTTTAGCCTGCATGCCGATTATGGCGCTGGCTTGGTGTTCTGGCATCAAAAATTAGGTTATGTGCGCCGTCAGCTCGAACAATGGTGGTGGGACTTACACCACCAGCGCGAGTACTGGCCGGTTTACACTCCGCACGTTGCAAGTGAAACGGTGTTCGAGCAATCGGGCCACCTCGAAAATTACGCCGACATGATTTGGGCCCCTATGGATGTCGACGGTCGTCCGCATCGTGTTAAGCCAATGAATTGCCCAGGTCACGTGACGATCTTTAATTCAACGCGTCACTCTTACCGTGACTTGCCAGTGCGCATGGCCGAACTGGGTTCTGTTTATCGTTACGAGCCTTCAGGTACTTTGCATGGTATGTTGCGCGTGCGTGGTTTTACTCAAGACGACGCGCATATTTTTTGTACGCCCGAACAGTTGGCTGATGAAATCGTTGATGTGCTTAAATTGGTGCATCAGATTCTCAGTACTTTTGGTTATTCATACACAGCTTACTTGGCAACGCGCCCTGAAAAGTATTTGGGTACTGACGAGGTGTGGGAACATGCCATCGAGGCATTGGTTGCGGCCGCCAATCGTCAAGAGTTGAAGCTCGAAGACGATCCAGGGGGCGGAGTCTTCTACGGTCCAAAGATTGACTTTAAGATTAAAGATGCTTTGGGTCGCGAATGGCAGGGGCCAACCGTGCAGGTTGACTTTAACTTGCCTGAGCGCTTTGATCTTCAGTACAACGATGCTGATAATGAACTGAAGCGTCCGGTGATGGTTCACCGTGCGATTTTCGGTTCACTCGAGCGTTTCGTTGGCGGTTTGATTGAGCACTTTGCGGCTTGGTTCCCGCTGTGGTTGTGCCCAACTCCAGTTGCGGTGTTGCCCATTACCGACGATCAACTAGATTCGGCTAATGAGTTGCGCACCAAATTAATGGAGCGCGGCTTTAATGTCGAGTTGTCGCACGACGGCCCTTTGCGTAAGCGAGTCCGTGATAGCGAAGTAAATAAGATTCCGTACATGGCAGTTATCGGTGAGCGCGAGGCAGAGAGTGGTCAGATTAGCTTACGCATCCATGGTGTTAAGCAGCAGGTCACTTTAACTATCGACGAATTCATTGCGTTGCTCGAAGACAAGCGTTCTTCAAAGTCGTTGACTTACACTATTGATGCCGAGTAAAACGGCATTCATCACCGGCGCTTCCTCCGGTATCGGACAGGCCGCAGCCCATCAATTTGCTGCGGGCGGTTTTGACTTAATAATCAGTGCGCGCCGTAAATCACGTGTTGCTGAATTGGCTTGTTTGCTCGAAGAGCAATATCAAATCAAGGTGTTAGCGCTCGAGTTAGATGTGCGTGATCGGTCCGCGGTGGCGTCCACGATTGCTGCTTTGCCTAAACGTTGGCAAGGTATAGATGTGTTGGTCAACAATGCCGGATTATCGCGCGGGTTAGTGACTTTCGACGAGGGCCTGATTAGCGATTGGGACGAAATGATTGATACCAACGTCAAGGGCCTGCTTTATGTGTCGCGCGCCATCACGCCGTTGATGATTAAGAATGGCGCGGGGCATGTGATTAATGTCGGTTCAATTGCCGGACACGAGGTTTACCTAAACGGTGCGGTTTATTGTGCGAGCAAGCATGCGGTCGATGCAATTACGAAAGGCATGCGCATTGACCTTTGCCAACATGGCATCAAAGTGTCGACGGTCGACCCTGGTTTGGTCAACACTGAATTCAGCAAGGTGCGTTTTCATGGCGATCAACAACGCGCCGACTCGACATACAACGGCATGACTCCGCTTGCTGCAGAAGATGTCGCTTCAACTATACTTTGGATGGCTCAAGCGCCTGCGCATGTAAATATTGCCGAGGTGTTGCTGCTGCCAACCGACCAAGCTGCGGCCACTGTGGTCAAGCGCAATGATAAATAAATAAAATGACAAATCCATTACCTACTGTTGATTGGCTACACGTTTGTGACCACGCCTTCCGTGACGAGCAGGGCAAGCTGTGTTTGATTGGTTTATTCGACACACTAGCCTCCCAAGAATTACCCGGACGTCTGCCGATGTTGTCGGTGGCTATAGGTTTGAGTGACGGCAGTGGTGAGTATGAAATTGGTTTGCAGGTTACTGCGCCGAGTGGCAAGGCGGTAAACATGAAATTACCGCCAGTGCAGCTGGCGGATGCGCGTGCTAAGGCTCGAGCGGTCATCCGCTTGAATGGCATGCCATTCGAAGAGTTCGGCACCTACACCTTTAGGTTGATTCTCGATGGCGCACCGATTGAGTGGCCATGTCATCAATTGGTTCATTCGCAAATCCAGGCACAGACCAACAATCCGGGGCCGGGTACCATGCCACCGCCTCCAGGTAGTTTTTCTAACTAATGGATGGTGCAGCGTTAATTCACGAGCCAGTAGCTGTATTGGCAGTATTGCTGGCATTCCTTGGCTTGCTTTTTTGGTCGAATCAACGCTCTTTTGGCCAGAAGATTTTTAGGTTTGCACCGTTGTTGGTGTTTGCTTATTTCGTGCCGACAATCCTGTCGAACACTGGGGTGATCCCTCTCGAAAGCGAACTGTATGACTTCGTTAAAACGTGGCTGCTGCCAGCGTCGTTGTTGCTGCTTACTTTGTCAGTCGATGTAAAAGGAATTATCGGCCTAGGGCGTAACGCTGTTCTGTTATTTCTTGGTGCGACTCTGGCCATCGTTATTTCGGGGCCAATTGCGCTGTGGGCCTGCTCATCTTTGATTCCGGTCGATATGTACGACCAAGCGTGGCGCGGGTTGTCGGCGCTGGCAGGCTCATGGATTGGTGGCGGGGCGAATATGATTGCACTAAAAGAACATGCTGGTGCTTCTGATTCCATGATGTCGGTAATCGTTGTCGTAGATGTCGCAGTGGCCAACTTATGGATGGCAATTTTACTATGGTTTGCCGGTCGCGAAAAAGAGATGGACGCCTCAATCAATGCAGATCGTACTAGTCTCGATGCTTTGCGTGAAAAGGTTGCGACTTACGCCGAGATGGTGAAGCGTCCTACTGATCTTGGTTCTTTGTTGTTGATCTGCGCACTTGGCGTTGGCGGTGCTGTGGTGGCTACGGCGCTTGCCGGATATATGCCAGACATCGGTGACTTTATCAAACGCGGTAGCTTTACCTGGATTGTGATTTTAGTGTCAGCATTCGGCCTAGCTGCATCATTTACTCCTCTCAAGAAACTCGAAGGAGCCGGCGCATCGCACATGGGCTCGGTGTTCCTGTATTTATTGGTAACCACTATCGGTGCCAAAGCCGAATTCTCCGAAATTGCTAAGCCCGAAAATATCGGCTTCGTAGTAGTCGGTTTAGTATGGATGCTACTCCATGCCATCGTGTTGCTCTCAATGCGCCATTGGCTAAAAGCCCCTATTTTCTTCGTAGCCGTTGGTTCTAAAGCTAACATCGGCGGAGCGGCTTCGGCACCGATTGTTGCCAGTGCCTTTCATCCAGCATTGGCGCCGGTTGGCGTGTTGCTTGCAGTCGGGGGCTATGTACTCGGTACATTCGCTGCGCTCGTTTGTTCGTTTATGCTTAAACTTGTATTGTAAAATGAGTAACGATAACTTTATCAGCAAGTTGCCTAAAACCGATTTGCATGTTCATCTCGATGGCTCGTTGCGTGAAAGTACTTTGTACGAATTGGCTGATGTGTTCTCCATCGTAATACCTGATGGTGTATTCAAGGAGCGTTACGCTTCACTCGCAGATTACTTGCGCGGATTTGATTTTACTTGTGCCGTGATGCGCGACGAGCAGTCCATTCACCGCGTTAGCTATGAACTGTGTGTTGATGCATTTAGCGAAGGTGTGTACTACCAAGAAATTCGTTTCGCACCGCAACTGTTAGAGCAACACGGCTTAAGCAGTTTGCAAATCCTTAAGGCTGCTAGTGCAGGTATTAAGCAAGCCGAGTTCGAGTTTAATGGTGGTCGTGATATCGAGTTGTATCGTGCAGCAATCATTGTTTGCGCAATGCGCTTTCCTGAAATGTTGTCATCCAAGTCAGTTGATGCTGTGCACTCCGCACTTGACGCACTCGACAATCATGGTCTGCCAGTAGTCGCCTTCGATCTTGCCGGTGCCGAGTTAGG
>JAPYTC010000080.1 GCA_029941685.1 Planctomycetota bacterium
CACACATACATCGCTCCGCTCGTATGTAGAGCGGGTCGGCGACATGTCGCTTAAATTCAATGATGGCAAGCCCTTACGTAAGGTTGGTATGGGTTTTAGTATCGCCTCGACAACCACGATTTGACCATTGCTGAGCCCCCCCTCTACACCTCCTGCATTGTTAGAAGATCGCGAAACACCCCCCCATGCAGCTGCATCGGCGATAATTGGATCGTGGTAGTTAGAACCAGGAATCAAATCGGCATCAAAGCCACTGCCCATCGACACTGCTTTTATCGCTGGAATCGAAGCAATAACCGACATAAGCCTCCCATCAAGGCGTTGATTAGCCTGCGAATAGGACCCCAATCCCGGCATGACACCACTTGCATGTACCCGAAAGCGTCCTCCTAGTGAGTCGCCAGCTGCCTTAGCCTCATCTACCTTCGCATGCCACGCAGAAGTGTCTTCGTAGTTAACACCTGCTACTGAAATGACTTGAGAACTAACGTCAACGGAAAAATGCGCTAACAACTGGCGCGCTACCTCGCCCAAGGCAGTGCGGGCTGTCGTTTCGCGGGCCGACGCGCGTTCGAGGACGGCGCGCACATCCCGGCACTGCAAGCGCTGCACTCCCGCCATATCGACATGTCCAGGGCGCGGTGCACTTAAATTTGGCAACTCGTCGATGCGAGTGTCACTATTTTCGATTAACAGCACCAACGGTGTGCCTAAGGTTACACCATTCTTTAGACCGCAATAGCAACTTAGCTTATCTTGCTCAAACTTAGAACGTGGACCTCGCCCGTAGCCTTGCCATCTTCGGGATAAACCGGCGCGGATGGCGTCGAGGTCGATGAACAATCCGGCAGGCAGTCCTTCAATCATCGCCATCAATCCTGGGCCATGAGATTCTCCGGCGGTGCTGTAAATTAAAGCCATTACTTTTTAGTAGCCCGCTCAAGCAATAATGGTTTCACTTGTGCGACTAATTCTAGAATAGAAAAAGGCTTCGCGATAATACCTTGACAGCCAGGAATATCTTTGACTTGTAAAGCACCCGGATCATGCGGAGTACCCGTTACCAACCAGAACGGCAACGTCATGCCATTTTCGTGAAACTTCTTTAAAAGACCATAGCCTGACTGCCCGCCACCAAGATGGTAATCCATCAACAGTGCGCCGAATGACTCGTCGAGCACCAAACGTTCGGCCTCGGCCAATGAGCCTGTAGCCACAACTTCGACCTGAACATACTCGAACGCCATGGTCATTAACTGACACATGCCCGGATCGTTATCGATGATTAACACTTTCATCCTTCTACTGTTGCGCCCACGTTAAATCGTAGAACGGCAAATCAAGTTGCACCGCACCGTGGGCGAAAGTCACCCGCTGACGACGTTGGTCAATTTTAGTGATGATGACGGTCTCGCGCAACTTCGGAACATAAACTCTACTACCTTTACGTAATGCCTTGGTGAACTCACGCCACCGTTTATTCAAGGACACCTCTTCAAGCAAGCTATTGACTTGGGACTCCAACTGTGTGTCACCATGTTCTTCGACCAACCTCATCAATGCAGCGTAGTGCTCTCTAAACAACTGTTCTGCCTCATTTTCGCGCAGCTGCTGGCGGAGTTGCGACTCTGCTTCGGAGGCCGCCAAATCACGCGCCGCCTGCTGAATACGAATTTCTTCGAGGCTTGCGTCCTTGCGCATGACCTCTGCCTGGCGCCGAACTTTTCCGACATCTGCGAGCAAACGCTCAGCAGCGCCACCACGCGCTGCGAGCTGTTGGGCCCGGTGCAGTAACTTTTGACTGACGCCTAAGCCTTCGGCTACCTCTATTGCATGCGAAGCGCCGGGCACCCCAACCAATAATTGATACCGCGGTGCGAGATTAGCCGGATCAAACTCCATTGAAGCATTTTCGGCTCTTTCGACGTCGAAGCTAAACAACTTGAGTTGCCCAAGGTGAGTATTAGCAATGATCATACATTGCGATTCGAGCAGCGCCTCTAATACCGCCTGCCCAATTGCTGCGCCCTCTTCAGGGTCGGTGCCCGTGCCCAATTCGTCGAGCAACACTAATGAATGATTGTCAACGTCTTGTAATATTTGCTTAATGCGCATCAGGTGTCCGGAAAATGTCGAAAGAGAATTTTCGAGAGACTGTGAGTCACCAAGGTCGGCAAATACATTGCTTACCATCGGCACCTTACTACCCGCTGCAACACAAATTGGCAGGCCACAATTCGCTAACCAAACAGACAACCCGACTGTTTTCAAAACTAAAGTCTTACCGCCAGTGTTTGGCCCTGTCACCACCAACAGATCGTATTTTCCTCCGAGGCTTAAATCTAGAGGAACAACCGAGTCGTGACCAAGCTGCTTAACCAATAGTGGATGACGTGCTTGATGCAAAGCAATGCCGACCTCACGTGCCACCAACTCTGGGTAAACAGCGTTTAACTTAAGTGCCCAAAGTGCACTTGCGAGTGCGATGTCGACAGTACAAATTATTTCATTTACTAGCAACAAGTCGTACTGGCGGCGCAACACAGCTAAGCTCAAATCGCGAAATACCTGCTCTTCGATGCGCTTAATCTGAAATTGGAGCTGGGCGATTCTGTTACTGATCTCGATAATCGCAGTGGGCTCTACGAAAATCGTATCACCCGATTGCGAACGTTCGTGAATTGCACCGCCGGCGCGTCCGGCGTGCGTAGCCTTTACTGCTAGCAACAACTTGCCTACACGCTGCACCGGTTGGCGTTGCTGCAACACACCTTTGTTGTGCATCGACTCAGCTATCAGATCAAACTTCTTCGTGCGCTGCGTAGTCAACTTCCGAATATCACTACGTAACACCGGCAATTTTTCGTCGGACTCGTCTCGGACTTTACCGCGTTCGTCGATGGACTGACGAATCAGTTGCGCAAGGTTGGCCGTGTCTGGCCCGGCAACGATTAACTTATTTAAGGCACGATACTGATTACGAATTTTTGCCCACACCTGCAACTGCATATTGCATTCGAAAGTTGCGCACGCATCAATCAATTCTTCGCCAGACAGCCCGCGCTGCTCGCAATGAGCAACGACCACCCGCAGGTCTACACTGCCAGCCAAATTAGGCGGATGCTGATGGTCGATTGCAGACATAACCTCAATCCCATAGTCGCGACGCAAACTAGCATCGCATCCATCGTGTAGCTCAATGGCGAGCACAGCTTCTTTACCAACCTGAGTGACCGCAAATTGTGCGAGCCATTCAAGCACCGGGCTGTATTCAAGGAGGTCGGCAGACATGAAGGCGAGATTTTAACAGCGCGAGCCTAGCTGAAACATCAAGTGCAAATGCCTAGAATAAGCTTCATGGAAGTGACTCCAATCTCCAAGCTACAACCGATTAGCTCTAACATCCTCGATGCCGTTGGCAACACACCAATGGTGCGCCTACCCGCCGGTTTCGACCCAGAGGTTAAATGCGAAGTGTTGCTTAAGCTCGAATTCATGAACCCAAGTGGTTCGATTAAAGACCGTATTGCCCTCCATATGGTGCGCCAAGCCGAAAAGTCAGGTAAGCTCAAAAAAGGTGGACGCATTGTTGAATGTTCTTCAGGTAACACAGGCGCCGGATTAGCCATGGTGGCTGCTGCATTGGGATACGACATCACTGTGGTGATACCCGATAAGATGTCGTCCGAAAAAATTGCTGCTATTCGGGGCTGGGGTGCTGATGTAGTGGTGACACCCGCCAATGTTGGCATCGAAGATCGAATGCACTACACAAAGGTCGCAGGCCGCATTGCTGCTGAGACAGAAGGCGCGTGGTGGCCTGACCAATACCACAACCCCGACAACACAGATGCTCATTACCAATTCACTGCCACTGAAATTTTTGCACAGTGTGATGGCAAGATCGACCACTTTGTTGCCGGCGCCGGTACGGGCGGCACCATCTCAGGCATCGGTCGTTACCTAAAAGAACACGCGCCAAATTGTAAAGTTGTCGGTGTTGACCCTGTTGGCTCTGTCCTTGCACACTACTGGAAAACACGTGAGCTCATCGAAGGTGGTTCATATGCAGTCGAAGGTGTTGGCGAAGAAGAAGTGCCACGCGCTTGGGATGTTTCGGTAATCGACGACTACTTAGTGGTTAACGACCAAGACTCTTTTTTAATGGCACGCAAACTGGCCCGCGCTACCGGTATTTTCGCTGGTGGTTCATCTGGGTTTAACTTGGCTGCCACTTTGCGCTACGCGCGCAATTTGCCAGCAGATGCCCGTGTAGTGACAGTATTACCCGATTACGGCAAAGCGTACTTATCCAAAGTTTACAACGACGACTACTTACGCGACAATAATTACCTCGATGGCGTTAGCGCCAATAGCGCAACCATCGGTGACCTTTGCAGCATTAAAAACACAGCTACCCTCTCAGCAAACGACACGGTTACTTGGGGTATTCGTCAAGCTGGCGAGCGGCAAGTGCGTCCATTGCCAGTAATCGAAAACGATATATTGCTTGGGATTTTCGACGAAGGTAAAGCAATTCAATTGTTAACCACAGGCACCGACACGACGTCGATGTTAGTACGCGAATGTTACATTGATGCACCGATAGTACTTGATGTCGCCCAACCATGGCAAGACGCCACCGCCGCCTTAAACAATCACGATAGTGTGTTGGTCAAAGACGGCAATAGTTACTCATCCTTAAGTCGCAACGACTTGTTGCGCTCACTAACTCGCCTTAATCACAAGAACTAATGTCTGACTCTACTCACGATTTCTCCACTCGCGTTGTTCATGCTGGCTGGGAACCAGACGAGCAAACTGGCGCAGTCATGCCACCGATATGCATGACGAGCACTTATGTGCAAGATGCTCCGGGCAAGCCGCGCAATGGCTTCGAGTACTCGCGAACCCAAAACGTCACGCGCTTTGCCTTGCAAGATGCATTGTGTGATCTCGAGCAAGGATATGCCGGATTTACCTTTACCTCGGGCATGGCAGCTATTCACACATTGATGCTAAGCCTCGAAGCGGGCGACCGCGTAGTTGCTGGCGCTGATTTATATGGCGGCACACACCGTTTGTTCAAACGCGTCGAAGAACGCTTTGGTTTAAAATTCGACTTCATCGACACTACCGACAGCTCAGCCGTCGACAACTTGCCAAGCGACACTCGTCTACTTTACTTAGAAACGCCATCAAACCCATTGTTACGCCTGGCTGACATCAAGCGTGCTGTTGCCGCGGCTAAAAAGGTTGGTGCAGAAGTTGCTGTCGACAATACTTTTGCGACATCTGCATTGCAGCAACCTTTAACGATGGGCGCTGATTATGTCATGCACTCGACTACCAAATACTGCGCCGGTCACTCCGACGTAGTTGGCGGCGCACTCATCGTTGCCAACGCCGAACAAGCCGAACGCATCGCCTTTCATCAAAACAGTGCTGGCACCGTCAATTCGCCCTTTGATGCGTTTTTAACATTGCGCGGATTGCGCACATTAGACGTGCGCATGGAACGCCACTGTGCAAATGCGATGGCAATTGCTAAGTACCTAGAAGCCCACCCAAAGATAAGTAAAGTCATTTACCCCGGACTAGAAAGTCATCCGCAGCACGAGCTTGCAAAATCTCAGATGAAAGCATTTGGCGGCATGGTGTGTTGCGAGCTTCCCGGAGGTATCGAGCCTGCCACGACCCTAGTTAATAATTTAAATATCTTTGCGCTGGCCGAATCATTAGGTGGTGTCGAATCACTCATCGAATTACCAGCGCCAATGACTCATGCTTCGATCCCAGCTGAACAACGTCGCGCAATCGGCATTGAAGACGGCTTGGTGCGCTTAAGTGTGGGGATTGAATCTGCTGACGATTTAATCGCCGACATAGAACAAGCGTTAAATAAAATCTGAGACTACAGTGGCTGATTAAAATCAGGGGCAGCCGCTTGGCTGTCACCGGTATCAGCGATAGTCGGAGCAATTGCCGTGACCCTCTCCTTAAGCACATTACCGACTTTAAATTTGACGACGCGCTTAGCAGGCACCACCACTTTTTCTAGTGACTTAGGATTTTGCGCAATTCGACCTAAACGGTTTCGCACTTCAAATACGCCAAACTTACGAAACTCAAGGCGGTTACCGGCAACTAATTCGTTACCAACTTCATCGAGAAAAGCTTGGATAATATCACGCACCAGAACTTTGGTTTGACCTGATGAATCAGATATCCGTTGTACAAGATCGCGCTTTGTAGTTGTTTTTGTGTTATTGGGCATTACATGAAGGTTTTTGGGGGGGAGGGGGGAGGAGGGAGATGATTAACTGTAGGACTTTAACCCTTTTACAGTAACCACTTGCGAAAAACAGTTGTTTTTTCTTCAGTCATCGCTATTTTTAGAGCGAGCAAGCCGATATTCGGCCTGTGTGCGCCGAAAAATATAATCCTGGGCATTCTTTTTCGTCAATTCGAGAAATCTTTTAAGGTCGTTAACTTCGGCCAAACGAATGTCTTGAGGGAGCAAGTCAGCGTACGTTGGATGAGCTCGGTACTGCTTTACAGCTGCAACGTCATCGGCAGTGTATCCAAAATAATCTCGGTAGAGCAAGGCACGGTTAAAAATCGCCACGGGATTATCAGGCTCGGAAGACAACACTTCTGTGATTAACAGCAATGATTCGAGCGGCTTATTTTGACGGGCGAAAGCTGCGGCCTTAGTCAATCGCACAAAAGTGGGGTCGTTTACGTCGGACAAACGCGGTAACACTTTTTCGATTTCACCGACTTGCAACAACTTCACTGCTGCCACCTTATCGGCAATCTCTTTACTGTCAGCATATAAAACGCTATCGGTGTCAAGCACCCACGGCTCGGTTAAAGCAGCTGCAATAACGTAATCGTCGTGCGCATAGAGTGGCGCCAGTTGCGCTAACAATCGCCATCCTTCAGCGCAGCCTGGGTTGTCGTCGAGAAGGATGACCAGCCTATTGAACACATCGGCCTCGCCACCTTCGGCACGCACACCTAATTCGAATACTCTAGCGATTGCAAACTGGGGATCGCGTTCGAGTGCCAATTGCGCGAACTCAATGCGCAAAGCGCGATTCGCTTGAACTCTAGCCACCAACAACGCACTTAACGCCGACGGCTGTTTTGTATCGAGTTCAATATACTTACGCAACATCGCGCTTGGCTTGCTGTGCATCAGTTCATAGTCTTGCAAAAGCAATGCCAGCCGCGGATACTGCGGATTATCAGCGACTATCACCGCTACAATCAACTGCCCCTCGTCAAAATTGTCGGCTAGTTCAAAGTAGCATTCGCTGAGTATTTGCCACTCTTTCGCTTGCGATTTTTTTGCCTCGGCGACCTCAGCCATACTTGGCAAGCTTGGCTCGAATAGTAATCCACACGAGGTTGTAAGCAGCAGCGCAATAAGCGCTATGGTTAGCCGAGACATTAACACACGCTTAGACTACAA
>JAPYTC010000081.1 GCA_029941685.1 Planctomycetota bacterium
GTTTAGCAATCAATCGGTTCGTGAAAACTTCAAAAAGCGCGCGGCGATGATTCAGGCTATGCGTGAAGTGTTTTTAAATCACGATTACCTCGAAGTAGAAACTCCGGTGATGCATCCTATTTATGGTGGTGCAAATGCCGAACCGTTTACTACGGTACACAATGCGCTCGACATGAAGTTATACATGCGTATTGCTCCCGAGCTTTACTTGAAGCGTTTAGTGGTTGGTGGACTCGAGCGCGTGTTTGAATTTGCGCGAGTATTTCGTAACGAAGGTTTGTCACCGCGACACAATCCAGAATTTACGATGGTCGAATTTTACCAAGCCTATACCGATTACCGCGGCATGATGACTCTCACCGAAGAGTTGGTTTTAGCTGCTGCTGCTGCCGCCGAGTGTGGCAAAGTAGTGACCTTCCGCGGCGAAGATTACAACTTGAGCGCACCATTCACGCGCATTCGTTACACCGATGCCTTCAAAGAGCATTTGGGTTTTGAGGCGACCGATCGCGCTGCGGTTACAGCCAAGCTGGTTGAAATCAAACACGCCGTCCCCGAGGGTGAGGGTTATGATTGGTGGAAGGCGGTCAACGATTTATTCGAACAATACGTCGAACACAAATTGCATGGCCCAGTTTTCGTTTATGACTACCCTGCTGCGATCTCGCCTTTGGCCAAACCACTAGCCGAAGATCCAACTTGGGCCGGACGTTTCGAATTCTTCCTAGGAGGTATGGAACTCGCCAACGCATTTAGCGAATTGAACGACCCGCAGCTACAATTGCAAAAATTCGAAGAGCAGGTAGCCGACGCAGATCCAGAATCGCCAAATGCTGTTGATTACGATTATGTACGCGCATTAGCTTATGGTATGCCTCCAACTGGTGGTTGTGGCATTGGTGTCGATCGTTTGATGATGGTTTTACTCGGTCAGGACACTATTCGCGATGTGCTGCTGTTCCCACAGTTACGCGCTGAAGATGGCCTACAGGGTAGTTCAGAAGATTAAACTACTAGGGTGCTAAGACTCGCCCTTGCCTACATCCTGCGCCGTCCGGTGCAGCTGCTTGCGATTATGGGTATTGCGGTGGGCATTACCGCGCTGCTGGTGGTACTGTCGGTAATGAATGGGCTGATTGACTTGAATCGTCAGGCGATTAAATCGACACAGGCTGATTTGCATCTCACACCAGTGGCCAGCAACCATGTGCAATCTTTCGCCGATTATCAGCGTGCGATTCTCGATGTCGATGCGGTTGATGCCGTCGCCCCGCGCTTGGTGGCGTATGCGATGTTCTCGACTCCAGGTTATTACACCGACTACTCTAATTCACAAGCGGCCAACCATCATGGCATTCGCGTAGTAGGCATCGATTACTTACTCGAGCGCCAAGTAAGCGATTTCGATTTACTGATTGAAGGTATCGACGATAAAGAAAATTGTTTTGCCACCGCCAGCGTATTTCCACGCCCTGGCATCATCGTCAGCGAAACCTTTTTAAGCAGTCTGCCGCCCGCCATTATTCATGCCAACGGTCGCAGTCAGGCGCAACTCGAATTGGGCGCCTTACCTGCCGTGCTGCCGCCAGCTGGAGAAGACCTCATCCCGCACAACGCTACGGCCAATATTTCGGGCACTTATAAAGCCCGCGACTTTCGCAGCGCCATGGACGTGGTGTTTATGCAGCGCACCGGCATTCATGGTTTGCGTTATAACTTGTTGGGTAATAACGCTCCTGAGTTTACCGAGCTACTGATTAAAGTAAAAGACGGCACCGACATGTTAGCCGTCCAGCAGCAAATCATCACTAGTTTGTCGAAAGCGCACATTAATGTCGAGAGCAGGAACGGCTTCGCTCTCGAAACTTGGCAACAGCGATCAGCGACTATCTTGTCTGCGATTGATAACGAACGACGCATGGTAGCGATTATTTTAATGTTCGTAGTCTTAGTATCGGCATTTGGTTTGTTCGCAAGTTTGTCGGCTTTAGTGCGCGAAAAAACCCGCGACCTAGGTGTACTATCGGCTTTAGGTTACAGTCCCGCCAGTCGCGCTAATTTACTGATGATTACCGGCGGCGTGGCATCCATTTTAGGTTGCGGTCTGGGATGGCTTGGCGCACGCGCGTTCTTCAATTACCGTTTGCAGATTATCGATTTCTTGCGTGACGGCCTCGGCGTTCAGCTTTTTGATCCAAAACTTTATGTGGTTGAAGGCATTCCGGCGCAATGGATTGATGCTCAGGCGGCGTGGGTTATCACCGTTTGCTTTGCGCTGTGTATCCTTTTCACCGCTATCCCGGCCATTCGCGCCGCACTACTCTCACCTGTCCATGCACTCCGACACAACTAATTCTTCCACGCCGCTGCTGCGCGCGACCGGCCTTAGCAAGTCCTATAAGATGGGCCGCGGTTCTTTACAGGTGCTACAAAGTCTCGATTTCGAATTACAGCGCGCTGAGGTTTGCGCGGTAATGGGATCATCGGGTTCCGGAAAATCTACTTTACTGCAGATATTGGGTTTAATGGACTCTTGCGATAGCGGCAGCATCGAATTTAACGCCAAAGAAATTTCCAAGTTAAGCGCGAAGAAGTCGGCGATGTTGCGCGCCGAGCAGCTCGGGTTTGTGTTCCAGCAATTCCACCTTATTCACGAATTAAGTGCACTCGAAAATGTATTATTACCGCGCCGGGTGGCATGCGGTCTATCCTGGTTTTCTAAACGCCAGGCTGAGTATCATGCAGCCCGCCAGTTACTCCACGAAGTCGGTCTCGAAGAACGCATGACGCACCGCCCTAGTCAACTATCCGGCGGTGAGCAACAACGCGTCGCCATCGCGCGCGCTTTAATTTCATCACCACCGCTTATCTTGGCTGACGAACCAACGGGCAACCTCGATTCCGAAACTGGCGGACGCATCCTTGAGCTACTCTTAAAAATGGCGCGCGAACGTAGCACTTCCGTCTTGCTAGCGACCCATGATTCAGCGGTGGCCGCGATGTGCGACCGCACCATTCACCTTAGCGACGGCCAGATAGTCGATTAATGAGTTTCTTCAGCCTCGCTGTCGCGTACTTCCGCGCAAACCTAATTTTACCCTTGGGGTCGCTAGGCATTGCGTTAGGGGTTGGCGTATTGTTTACCGTCATTTCAGTATTCAATGGTTTCACTAGCGAACTAGAGACCAGCATCCGCAAAGTATCCGGAGATTTGATTGTTAAAACTTCGCTGATGAATAAAACGAGTGAAGAAGACTTCCGCCAATTGTTTACCAGCTTTAGTGATATTGTTCACGCCGAGCCGGTTTTGCATTGGTTTGGGATGATTGGCCGTCGAGGAAGCCGCGCCGTTAGCGCTGCGCGATCATCTGACTTGTCTGGCGTGTTATTAGTTGGCACCGACCGAGACATTCCCGCAGCTAGCATCGAGGGGGTTACGGCAATGATAGTCGGCGAAATATTAGCCGATAAGCTAGGTCTAAAGATTGGCGACGTTGCTGAAGTGGTCAGCCAACGTCCAAATAGCAAACACGCGCAACCCGTGCGACATAGCTTTCAGCTTACAGCGACTCAATCTACTGGGCGCTTCGATCAAGACATCGACCGAGTGTTGGTCAACCGCACGCAGTTGGCGCAACTCATTGGTCTTGACAGCAATTTCACTGACTGGAAGATTAACCTCAGCAACAGCGCTGACTTAATGGCTGTGCAGCACGATTTATCCATGGCGTTGCGCGACATCACCGAGCGCTCGCATGTCAAAACCTGGCGCGACGTCGGCGGCACTTTATTGCGCGCGGCCGAAGACCAAAAAGGCACACTGGCAATCGTATTTGGGTTTATTGTATTAGTCGCCGCTTATCAATTGATTGCCACGCTGCTGCTATTGATTAGTGACAAACGCCAAGACATTGGCATTCTCGGAGCAATCGGGGCATCTCCGGCTAGCATTCGCAGCTTCTTTTTAGCGCTTAGTTGTGTGGTAACCACCTTCGGCGTGGTGTTTGGTTTAATCATCGGCATGCTGCTCAATGCCAACTTGCACCACGTCGAATTATTAATCGGTGGCGGCAAACCGGTCTTTTTACCCGAAGTCTACAAATTCGACCATATCCCAGTAGCAGTCGATTGGCCACAAGTGTCGATCTTGATCGTGTTCACTTACGTGATTACCTTGCTGTTTAGCTTGATACCTGCAGTACGCGCCACCCGCTTGCCAATTGTTACGGCACTGCGACAGCGCTAGCATCGAAGATCTTAACCTGCGGCTCGCCGTCTAGCAGGCCTTTGAGTTGTGCTCCGAATTGCTGAAAATGCTCGGTAGCAAAGTGAAACTCGATGGCTGCCATGTCTTGCCATTGTTCATAGAACAAAAAGCTGTTGCTGTCATCGTGACTGCGGAAGAAACGGTAGCTGATACAGCCAGCTTCGGCGCGGGATGGCGCGAGCATAGCCTCTAAGATTGCGGTGAGTTGCTCTACTTTAGCTGGTAGAGCTTTTATTTCGGCGGTGACGATGTGCATGGGGATATTGCACTTGATTCGGCTGGTGATTACAAGGTTGATTTGATGTTTACACCCACAAACTAGCGCCAAACTTAAAACTACTGCCCTTGTATTTCTCGCGTAACTCATCGGCAATTGCAGTGCGCGCGCGCTGTTCGTTATCTTCATGATCAAACAGCCCCGGCTGATAATGATTCTCTGCGAAATGAGTAAAGCGCACACCCAGCAACCTTACTGCACTACGCGGCGTTAACATTTTATCCATTAACATCTCGGCTTGCTTTAACCACTGCTGCTCATTGTCGCTATGCTGCGGCAAACTTAGATCACGGGTTTTAGTTGAAAAATCTGCAAGACGCACTTTTAGACTCATCGTTTTTGCCGCCAAAGATTTAGCCCGCATCCGCGAACACGCATGTTCAAGCAGCAACTGTATATGACCACGCAGCAACGACACGTCGCTAATATCCGTGGCGAAAGTCTGTTCGTGGCCTATCGACTTTGCCATTTGACGCTGCCATGGTGGACAGACGGCGACGTTGCATTCTCCGCGTGCACGGCGCTGCATTGACGCGCTATGACGACCCAAGGTATGCTGCAACAAACTGGCTTCGCTAGCTGCCAACACTCCTAAAGTGTGAATATTTAAGCTGCGTAATTTATCCGCTGTCACGGGGCCGATGCCTGGCAACTTTTTAATGTCGAATGGCGAGAAAAAAGACGCCTCGTCTCCGTGTGCCACATCGCACAAACCAAACGGTTTGGCGTGCGCCGAAGCTACCTTGCTAACCAAACGGTTAGTCGAAACACCCACGCTTAAATCTAAACGCAACTCGTCTTTCACCCGCCGCCGCATTTCATCGGCCGCATCAAGCGCATCGCCGAATAAATGGTGAGTACCTGATAAATCGAGATAAGCTTCATCAACAGAAACTTTTTCGATAATAGGAGTGTAATTCCCCAGCAAACTAAACACCGCCTTAGATGCCCGCGAATACATCTGATGAGTGCCAGCAACCCGCGTCAAATCAGGACACAAACGCATCGCCTGCGCCATCGACATCGCCGAACGCACGCCAAACTTGCGCGCCTCGTACGAAGCAGCTGCCACCACACCACGTTGTCGAGCCGAACCGCCGACCACCACCGGCTTGCCGCACAAACTAGGATTAAGCACGCGCTCGACCGATACAAAAAACGCATCAAGATCGACATGTAGAACAGAACGCTGTTTCAAATACCCTAACTTAAAGGATGAAAACGTCCTGAAAGTACACCGCGGATTTTAGCTGGCTGCTCGGCGATCGGCGGAGCGAAACCTGCCAGCCCATGAAAGCTCATGTTTTCGTCGATGCGCGCCAATGCCATAGTACGCTCAACGCCCGTCCACCAGATGACTGTGTCGCCTGGTTCGGCATCGAGACTTGGATCGACCGACAAAATATTGCCTGCTGCGAATTCGCCGTCGTCGCCAATCTGATCGCCAGCCAATTCGAAATACAACAAGCCCTTGGCCGGAGTCAAAAACTCGGGCAAACTGTCGACGTCAATTTCGGTTAGGGAGCTAGGCTGCATCTGTAATCATTATGCCTAAAAGCTACGGTGTAAACCAACTACTTTACCGACTAAAGCAAAATTATCGCCCTCGTTAACGACAATATCGACAAAAGCCGCGTTGGCCGGACGCAGAATAATGCGCCCATTATCTGGCAAGAAATACTTAAGCGTCGCTTCGCATTGCTCGCCTTCGCCAATCAAAGCAACCACCATGTCGCCCGCATTAGCCTCGGTAACTTGCTGGATGTAAACCACATCGCCATCAAGCACCCCACTATCTATCATTGAATCGCCGCTGACCCGTAACGCAAAGTCTGCCTCAACCGTGGACGGCACCGGCAGCGCTTCGATGTAATCTTCAATTGCCAATGTCGGCATACCCGCGGCCACTTGCCCAATTAAAGGCAATGTCTTGTCGCTGACCTCAAAAATGTTACGCGCACCATCACCCATTTTGATGTACCCCTTGCGCTGCAACGCCACTAAGTGAAAATGCGCGGTTTGCGCACTAACACCCATCGCCTCACCCAACTCGGCCCGAGTGGGCGGCATGCTATCGCGCCGAATCGCCCGCCTAATAATGCGTAATGCATCAGCCTGGCGTTTACTTAGAGCTTCGGTGGACATACACACACTATATGATAAATATCATATATATGCAATAGCCTTATCCATTAAAATAGCCGCCATGCAACGCATATTGCCAATCATCCTCATTGCTGGTCTCTGTTCAGCTTGTGCGACTACGACTAGCTACGAGAATATCCCTGTTGAAAATGCTGTACAGCTTGAAGTTTCGGCTAATACGCTGCTTGATAATTTCGACTTTCTCGCTGCCACTGATGCTTACCTGAAACTAGTGTCGAATGACTTGCGGCAGCTGCGTGACATTGATGACTTAACCGACAAAAGGATGTTGCGTGCACACCTCGAGATGGTGGCGATGCGTTTGTATTCAATCACGCAGTCGATCGGCAATCATGTTTATATTGCGGCGACTTTCGATGAGCTCAACATCTGCCCTGACGATGGCAGCATTTATGAATATGCCAGCCACCTGTCCGACACCCCTATCGCGCGCCTCGGTTTTTTGCAGCGCTTTGAGTTTGTCGGCCCATTTGACAACGAACGCGGCATTGCGTTTAGTTCGCAACTAGCAGCTGAAACCAATCCTGGTAGTGACCAAACTTATAGCGGCAAGGTGCGCGATGTTAGTTGGCGAACTACTCCAGACAAATGCGATGACAGCGGCACCTTAAACATGGGGCAACTACTCAATCCAAACGGGCAAAGCGCGTTATTGATGCGCACTTGGGTTTATGCAAACGGCTCGCACAACGCACATGCGGTAATTGGCCTTGAAGGTGAATTGACTGCTTGGTGCAACGCCGAGGTCGT
>JAPYTC010000082.1 GCA_029941685.1 Planctomycetota bacterium
GTTCTTACGCACGTCATCGTTCTCACCGAACTCTGCGTGAATAAAGCTTAGGCCGATACGCTCTTCACCACAGTCAACGCGCACGATACGCACCTCAATCTTCATGCCAACTAGGCAATTAGTTGTAGGTGACTCATGCCACTCTTGTGGAAGCGTGCTGTAATGCAGGAATGCTTCAAGGTCGTCTTCGAGCTTAATGAAACAACCCGCAGCGATGTGCTTAGCAACCTCACCTGACAACATATCACCAACATGGTAGTTAGTAGGGATGTAATCTTCCCATGGGTTCTTAGTAAGCTGCTTCATACCCAAAGAGATACGCTGCTTATCAAGATCTACGTTAAGAACTACGCACTGCAGACGATCGCCCTTCTTGACGATTTCTGATGGGTGTTGAATCTTACGTGTCCAGTGGAAGTCGGTGTTGTGCAACAAGCCGTCGATGCCCTCTTCAATCTCAACGAATGCGCCGTAAGTTGCAAGGTTTTTGATCGTAGCTTCGATAACTGTACCCGGAGCGTAGTGATCGGCAATGCGCTGCCAAGGATTACCCTCAACTTCACGAACTGACAATGACATCTCTTTCTTCTCAAAGTCGATGGATTTAACATACACATCAATCTCGTCACCCTTGCTGAATTCAGCTTCAGGGTTTGGGTTTTTCTGCGTCCAGGAAATCTCGCTAACGTGTACCAACCCCTCAACGCCAGGCTCGAGCTCAACAAACAAACCGTAAGGCACGATGTTGGCGATACGACCCTTGTGAGCGGTCTTGGCTGGGAAGCGTTTATCGATGTTCTCCCATGGATCTTTTGTAAGAGCCTTGAGTGACAACGCAACGCGGTTGCGATCGCGGTCGATTGACTGAACCAATACTTCAATCTTATCGCCTATCTTAAGCATTTCACGCGGATGCTTGATGCGTCCGTATGACATGTCTGTAACGTGAAGCAAGCCGTCCATGCCGCCGAGGTCGACGAATGCACCGAAATCAGCAATATTCTTGACTTCGCCAATGCGTGTCTGACCTTCTTCGATTTCTTCGAGTAGCGCAGCACGCTTTTCGATACGTTCTTCTTCAAGAAGCTGACGACGTGAGATCACAATGTTGCGACGCTCTTCGTCGATCTTAACGACCTTAGCTTGGATGATTGTGTCAACGAACTCAGACGGATCGGCAACGCGACGGATGTCGATTTGTGATGCCGGCATAAACACCTGCACACCATCGATAGACACGATTAAGCCGCCCTTGATGAGCTTCTGAACGTGGCCGTCGACAACATCGCCAGGGTTGTATACGCCAACGATCTTTGCCCAAGCACGCTCGCGGTCGGCGTCGCGCTTTGAGACTACAGGAACGTTGGTATGGCGATCGTCGCCGCGGTAGAACACTTCGAGTGTTTCGCCGACTGCTGGAAGCTCGCCATCGAACTCAGCAAAAAGCAATGGTGCTTCTGCCTTGCCACCGATGTCAACACGAACAACACCGTGGCCTTCTTCAACACTGAGTACTGTTGCTGTGACGATTTGGTCGCGTTCTACGTCGCCTACTTTGTCGCCGATCATTGCGCTGATGGCTGAAGCCTCGACTGAGCCGAGTGCTGCGGATAACTGACGATCTAGTTCTTCGTCGGTGAGGTCGTAGCGTCTGATGAGGTCTTTTGAGACCATGATTAAAATTGAGTTTTGGGTTTCGGAGAAAAAGTCGCTTACCCGGCAGCAAATATTTGCTTATGCCAGGTCAACAAGCGTCCGACCGCTTGCTCGACTGTTTGATTTGAATTATCAAGAATGAAGCTTTCATCCGTTGGATGAGGAGCTGCGTTTCCGCGTTGTGCGTCATGCTTATCTCGTCGAGATAATGCATCCTGCACCTGCGAAAGAGTTACATCAGGATTGGTTTGGCGTTGCTGTTCGAAGCGGCGTTGCGCCCTAAGCTCGACAGGAACTTCAACAAAAACTTTTAGCGGTGCATCGGCAAAAATAATTGTGCCGGCATCGCGTCCGTCTGCGACTAGACCGTTAACGTCATCGACTGAAAGCAAGAAGCGCATTCCTTCATTGAGCGCGTCGCGAACATCGAAATGGTCGGCAATAGCAGAGACATGTTTGTCAATCAGTGGCGTACGCAATTGGTTGCGCAATGGTTGGTGATTTACACTAACCACACCGTCACTAGCTGATGTTAATTTGATTTCAGAGAGCACTCGCAAAACTTGGCTTGAGTCATCGACCGCGGCCTCCGCTTGCAAGACAGCCCAAGTTAGTGCTCGGTACCAAGCGCCTGAATCAATGTAAGACCAATCTAGTTTTACAGCCAGTTGCTTAGCAAGAGTACTTTTGCCGGAACCGCAATGCCCATCTAGGGTAATTACTGCGACTCCATCCAAAGGTGTAACCTGTGCCATTGGGTCGCATATTCTACCCATTCTCAGCCACGAGTCAACTGTGGTTGCCAAGCAGCTAGCACCACCAACTCACAGTTTTCACCTATTTGTTGATGTTGAGCGTAATGAAGGTGCCCAATCACCACTTTCGACGCCTCAACCTGCTCTGCGGCCGCGGCCACAGCGTCGATATTTAGCTTCATTTCGCTCATTTCTTTGCGAGCAATCTCAGCCACAGAAGCTTTGCGCATTTTACGGCCCAAGTGACGGCGCACAGCAGCAGGGAGCAGGCGCAGCATCAGGCGCAGCGCTCGGTTGCGCAGGGCCCGCCTTAGACGTTGATACGATAGATCAGCGGTACAAAAGGCGTCGCCATGGACGTACAGCACGCGTTGCTGAGAATCTTCAGACAAGACCACGTCACACACTTCGAAGGAAAACTCATCGACGTGCGATGACTCGATCAAAACATCGCGGTTGCCACGAACCAAAACAACGCGCCCGGTCGCAGCAAACTGTTCGAACGCTGCAAACAATGGACTGAATTCAATCGCACGCAAATTCTCAGGGCCGACGTAAACGTCAAACAAATCGCCGAGAATGAGTAGCACAGAATGCTGGTTGCAATACTCACTAACTTCATTAGCGAAAGCAACAATTTCTTGTGGACGACTTGTACATAAATGCAAATCGGCCACGACCTTAAGATTCTCGTCTTTCAGCTCGATTACTTGAGAACCGAGGTTAACTAAATTACTTGCACTCATTTATTTTGATCGAGCCCCAACTCAGACATTTTACTCCAGAGGACTTTACGTGTTATGCCGAGCAATTCCGCAGCCTTCGCCTTACGCCCGCTAGTAATTTCCAAAGCATTACGGATGGCCTCTATTTCGGCACGCGCGGTAATTTCACGCAATCCGACCAACTGATCACCGACCGCCAAATGGTCTTGATCGATATCAGGCATAAAATGTTCAATACGCAAAACGCGCACGCGTCCAGATAAAGCCATGGCGCGGCGCAGAGAGTTTTCTAATTCGCGAACGTTACCTGGCCAACTAAAAGTAGCTAGCTGTTTGATTGCAGTACTTGAAACCGAGTAACGTTTTTCTGAATCCCAGCGTTTTAACAAGTCAGCTAATAACAACGGAATGTCTTCGACGCGAGAGCTTAAATCTGGCAGTTCGATGTTTAGCACATTTATACGGTGGTACAAATCTTGGCGAAACTTAGCATCGTCAACCATTTGTTTTAATGGTTGCTTCGTGGCGGCGACGACACGGCCACTAAACTTACGCGGGGTTGTTTCACCGAGGCGCACGTATTCTGATTCTTGCAAAACACGCAACATTTTCGGCTGCAACTCGAGAGGGAAATCATCGATGTCGTCTAAGAAGAGTACGCCGCCATCGACGCTACCAAGCAACCCCTGGTGATCTGCATCTGCGCCCGAAAAAGCTCCTTTGCGGTAACCGAACATCTCGCCCTCAAATAATGTGCTCGGAATCGCAGCACATGAAACAGCAACGATTGGCTTATCAGCGCGCTGCGACAATTGATGAAGTGCGCGCGCGCAACGTTCCTTTCCCGTCCCGCTGCGTCCAGTGATTAACACCGTTAAATCTTCATCGGCCCACTGTTGTAGATGTTGGTTGACGGCTGTGATTTCGTTGCTCTTACCGCTAAGCAGAAACTCGCTGCGCACTGCCTGACGCATGTGGTCAAGCTCTTGATGTAACTCACACAACTCGCACATTTTTTTAATATGCTCTAAAAATGATTCGGTCGAAAAAGGTTTTTGCAAGTAATTGTAAGCACCCTCTTGAAGAGCATCGACGGCTTGTTTGATACTAGCGAATCCCGTCATCATTAACACCTCCGCTGGAGGATGCGATTGGCGCGCGCGATGTAAAACCTGCATTCCGTCTCCATGGGGCAAACGAATATCGCTAACCACGATATCGACCAAGTTATCGTTCAGCCAAGCGAGTGCCGCCGCTCCATCTGCGATATGGGTAACCACGTGCCCTTGCTCTTGCAGGGCGTCGCTTAATGGGATAGCTAACGTAGCTTCGTCTTCGACAAGGAGGATGCGCATGATTGGCTTCAGTCATTGTAACCAAGTCGCTCTGGTTTGCTAAAATACCATTATGCGGATGGAATACAACCAACACTTGAACTTAGAGCAGCGTTTAACGCAGTCGCCGCTAATGATTCAATCCATGCATATTCTGCAGTTAAATTCCACCGAATTACTCGATTTCCTTACCGCAGAGCTCGAAGACAACCCTTTTCTTGAAGTGGATGCCGACAAGCCAGCCGACGACAACGAAAATACTAGCGACGATGACAGTCGTGACGACTCTGATCTCAGCGAGTACGACACGGTTGGCAACTTATTAGAATCGGCGCCGAATGTACGCGAAAGAAGTCAAGCCGAAACTAACGACTACGATTTCATTCAAAACACGGCCGCGCCCGACCAGCCCAGCGTAGATGAAATATTGTCCGAGTTACGCACCCGCGATGTAAGAGTCGAACATGTACACGCCGCAGAGATTATTCTTGCTTTCCTCGACGACAAAGGATTCTTAGTTGACGGCATTAGCGCATTGGCAAAAATGACAGGATTAGATTTCGCTATTTTCGAGGAGGCACTCGAATTGATTCGTGAGATATCGCACCCTGCTCTCGGCGCAGTTAACTTGCGTGAATGTTTTTTACTACAACTTAATGCACTCGAAGAAGACCACTCCGACGCGCGAATCATCCTTACGAATCACTTTGACGACTTGTTGGCGAATCGCATTCCACAAATAGCAAAAGCCGAAAGCATGACCGTTGACGATGTGCGCCATGGCATTAGCGTGCTATCACTCTTTGATTTGCGACCATTTGCAGCATGGAGCATCGATACCAACGGTATCATCAGCCCTGATGTAAAAATTGAACTCGACGAAGACCCGACTAAAGACCCTATCGTATCTTTAGTCACTGATTATTTGCCGGACATCAGCTTGTCGAATGCTGCTCATCAAGCCTTACAAGACGCAAAATCCAACAAAAAGCTACATGCACACTTATTGCGCAAAATAGATATAGCGCGCGGCTGCATCGATGCCATCCAGCAACGACGTCGCACGGTGCTTGACATTTCTGGAGTACTTGCAAAAAAACAGGCGATGTTTTTACGACTTGGCAAGCAATACCTAAGTCCATTAATCATGCAAGATGTTGCCGACGAAGTAGGTGTTCACATTTCCACGGTATCACGTGCAATACGCGGCAAGTATGCTCACACACCGCAGGGCGTCATCTCATTAAAGTCTATGTTTTCCGGCGGACAGAAAACGTCGAAAGGCACCTCGCGCACCCGATCTTCAATTCAACAGCGAATCGAAGATATTATTTCCGCCGAGGACAAGGCCCATCCCTTTTCCGACGAAGAGATTTTGCGAATATTGCGTGAACGTGATGGCACTACAGTTGCCCGACGTACGGTGACTAAATATCGAAAACTACTAAACATCCCTGCAAGCAGCATTCGCCGTCAGCACTCGTAGTCGGCGAGCCGTTAAAATAGCACCCTTAATCAATCATGGTAACCATCAAAGCAAATCAGTGCCGTAAAGGCCAAATTTTAGTAATCGACAGCGAACTTTGGGTCGTAACAGATTACGAATTCAGAAAGCCTGGCAAAGGCTCCTCCTTTAACCAGATCAAGCTCAAGAAGCATGGCACTGGTCAACAAAAGTCAATGCGGCTTAGCTCTGACGAGACTCTTGAACGTGCGCACTTAGACAAACGCGCCTGCACCTTCTCTTATATGGAAGGCGATTCATTTGTGTTCATGGATTCTGAAAACTACGAACAGTATTTTCTAGAATCTGAGATGGTCGGTGACAGCATGAAGTTTGTGCGTGACAACCAAGAAATATTCTTAACCTTTTTCGAGTCAGCGCCAGTAGCAATCGATTTGCCTACAGTGGTAATACTGAAGGTCACCGAAGCAGAGATGTCAGCCAAAGGCAACACTGTGACTCACGACAAGAAGCGCGCAGTTTGCGAAACGGGTCTCGAGGTTAAAGTGCCGCCATTTGTTGACGCTGATGAATATATAAAAGTATCTACCGAAACAGGCGAGTTTATGTCACGCGCCAAAGAAGAAGACATTTAAGCCTTCTTCTTTTTAGCAGTAGTCTTCTTTACTGCATTTTTCTTAGACCGCTTCTCGGTAGACGGTTTCTTTTTACGGTCTTCGATGCGCTTGGCAGCATTCAACCTTGACGCTTGTCGACGAGCGCGAGAAATCTGCAGTTTCCATTCGGGACGCGCGTGTGACCCTTCTTCAAGTGCGCGCTGAATTACTTCGGCGGCCTCAACCGGATCGTCGGTCATGTAAAACAGATCGAGGTCTGAGGCAGAGATTGTGCCCTCGTCAACCATCGATTTCTTAATCCAGCGTACAAGACCACTCCAGTAGTCTTTGCCCATCAGCACAATCGGGAAGTTACGCATTTTGCCTGTTTGAATTAGGGTCAGCGCTTCGAAGAACTCGTCCATGGTGCCAAATCCGCCTGGAAGCACAACGTATGCCAATGCATATTTCGCAAAGCAAACCTTACGTGTAAAGAAATACTTAAAATGCAGTTCGACATCTTGGTAGGGGTTTGGATCTTGCTCCGTGGGCAGCACGATGTTCAGACCGATTGACCTCGTGCCAATCTTTTGCGCTCCTTCGTTGCCAGCCTGCATTGCTCCGGGGCCACCACCTGTGATGATGCTGTATCCGCGCTTGCCTAATTCTTCAGCAACGTTGACTCCCATTTTGTAATGCGGGTTAGACGGCTTAGTTCTTGCAGAACCGAAAATAGAAACGCATGGGCCAATGTTCTTCATTGCGTCGAAACCTTCGACGAATTCGCCCATAATTTTGAAGACCATCCAAGGGTCGCCACTGTCATTTGACAGTTCTTCTAGTAGTTTATTGTAGTTATTTGATTTT
>JAPYTC010000083.1 GCA_029941685.1 Planctomycetota bacterium
GTTAAGCGTAATGTCGTCGTAATGAGCATCAGTTCCGCCAACCCCAGGATTGCCATACTGAGAATCAGGCATCGGCAAGCAGTTGCGCGTATTCGCTTCGTCGTAACTAAACTCATAAGGAGGAATACGATTGTCTGCAAGCACAATGTTATTGAACACAAAATGCAATGTTGGCTCGACTGTGCCGATTGGTTGCGCCGCTAGTCCACCCAATGTTTGTAACACGGATGAATTAGTCGTGTCGTAGGACAAAGCGATATTCGGATCGGTACCCATACCCACTAACTGTGCCGCCCACTCTTGAGTCATGCCGCCCTCAACATGCCACAATTTAGAATTAGGGTCATGTGGATCAAGCAAAGTTTTAACGCTTAAATTACGTCCTGCAATTTGCACTTGTTTGTTGCCATAGCGGCCGTCTTCACGGACAAGATTATCTGCCGCGTCATACCAACGAATGTTTAACCACATGCGACGTCCCTCAGGATAACCCGTAAAAAGCTTATGCCCGGTTAAATTGTAAACACGCAAATTATTTCCGCTAAGTTCAAGTCGAGCTGCACGCTTCAACATTAAACGCGCACGATCTTCGCCATCTTCAATGCCACGCTCATCAAAAGGACTCAAGCCTCCGCCAAGAATCAACTTACCCCTAGCATCAAGATTCAGAATCATTTTGCCAACCGTAGTATTGCCACCTGTTAAATCATGTGTCGGTACATCTAAACGGAGTGGCGCAGTGAAATACGACGAGCCTTTGCCTACGGCTGGCATCATATGACACGACTGACAAGTGTAATAGCGAGTGGTGCCGTCCTCGTAATTACCGTTGGTGTTGGCCTGAAGTGCAGCTTGATAGACTGAAGCGAGGATGCCATCTTGAAGCGCAGGTGGCAATGACGGGTAATCGCTAACTTTGTAATCCGCGAGACCACTCGACATGTGCTCAGAAAATGTGCGCTCAGTTACACCGTAAGAGTGTGGCTTGTTCAAGAACGCTGCTTTAGAAGTTAGTGGTCCGCCCAAGGTGCCGTCAAAGTTTCCAACGGGCAATGGGTTTGGTGCGCCGTTGTTATGGGCTAAGTCACCGACGATGGGATTAGAAACATCGTGACAAGTACCGCACAATGCCGAACTGCGGTGAAAATCTGATTGAATCGCACCATGCGGTGCGGTTGCTGCTGCACCGTAGGGTCCGTAGCGATCGTAATTATCGGCGAACACCATTTGCCCACTTCCCAGAAACGCCTCAGGATTGGGGCCACCGGTGTTAGCTATGAAGGGTACGTTTTGAGTGCCGAGGTGTTCGCTACCATCGGGGTTGGTCAGTCGATGACACACTTGGCATTCAATACCTAGGCCATCGGTTAGCGGATCAAGCGCCGAACCATCTGTCGGAGTAGAGCGCCCTTCAATCCACCCTTTAGGAGAGTGGCAGCGGATGCACAAATCGCCTGAGCCGTCAAAATCTTGTTCAGCAACAGCCATCGCCGCCCAAAAAATCGGATCGCGACCGGCGTGGGCCATCATTGAGCCCATCCAGCCGTTGTAGGGTTCAACATCGGGGTCGTAATAGGCGTGACACGAACGGCAATTCTCAGAACGTTCGATGCCGACGACTTCATTCTGCTGAGTACCCGGCTGCTGCACCTCATTTGGCACAGTTAAGGCAAACACCAGAGCAAACGCCGACGAGGCGCTGGCTGCAACAACCATGAGGGGACGAAAGAAAGGCATAATTAAAAATACAACATTTTTGTATAGTAGTGTCATGCGAATCTTCTCCACTTTGCTTTTAGCAGTTACTTTCTTGAGCTCGTGCTATATGGGAGAAATGACCATTGGGCAGCCGCTTAACGCTGATGCCATTGCAAAATTGCAGCCGAATCACTCAAGTGCTCAACAAGTGGCTGACATCCTTGGTGCGCCGACACAGGTGGTTGAGCTTGGAAACAAGTCCGCGTGGTTGTATGAGGCGCAAAAAGCACGTCAGGCTGGCATCCTACTCTTTGTTTTTGGCACTTTTGGTCAAGACAAACAATTTGATCGCTGTTGGGTGTTTTTCGATGAAAACGGCCTACTGACTCATTTAGCCTCTAGCCTCGAAACAGATGCAACCCAGTATCATTTAAGCTCTGTTGACTAAATTCGCAATTATTTTTACGCTGCTGATCTATGGCAGCTGCGCCAACACTTCGTTCAGCTCTAGTACCGTCGACCGTCGAATTTCACCCGACAACGTCGCGCTACTTGCTGTCGGCGAAGCAGATTTGACGATTTGCCTCGACATTCTTGGTGCGCCAACCCATGTCGAGCAAAGTGAAAACGGTGCTGAATTTATTTTAAGTTACGAGTGGTGGCGCTTAGGCGGATGGAAGGTAGGCGTGTCTGTGCCAATCAGTAAGGCAGTAAACAGTTCAATCAATTTCACAAGCACCAACAACACCCCATCTTTCGTTAAATTGATTTTCAACGGCGACTGGCGCCTCATTAAGGTAATGCAAGGATGAGCTCCAACTAGAGGCGAAAATACTGAGTTTAAATATTTTTTATTGGCAAACCTCAGTAAGTACGGCGCCACTAGGCCCATCAAAGTTAAATAGCGCTGAAGGGTCGCCGGCATCTATAGCCACACCCGTGAAGTTAGAATCAATAGTCAGGTTGGCAGCAACTGCGTTGTTGGCAGTAACTGATGATCCCACGACAACTGATTCTATTGGCACTTCATAGCTGAACGCGGTAGCTTCATTGGTAAAGCAAGTGCCCTCTGTAGGCGCGGTTCCATCATTAGGTATGACTGCAAATGCGCTATCACCCAAGAATCCAAACGCACCGCCCACTGCCAATACAGAGCCACTAGGTGTGATGTAAAAATCACTGTTGCCCAAGGTGTCTACTGTGACCGATGCATCCCATGCCACTGAAATCTCATTGCTAAGAACATCAATCGCTATGAGGTTATTGTTTGAACCAAAATTGATATTATCCCAATTAGAGCCTGTTACATAATGGCGTGTAGAGCTTGCACTAGTTGCGTAATCGCCCAAGCGGCGTTTAAGGTTAATTCCATCAACGATACTGTGCGAATCATCGCTGACAAGAACCATGTTGGTAGTTGCCGCATAGAATGGAGCACTGCCTTCTCGCATGGTTATGGGCAGCAAGAAAGAATTGCTATCACATGACATTGCCATGTCATGCCTGATCCTGTACACGAGATCTTCACCTCCTCCTGGAGTGATTTCATTAAAATATTCTGTTGCACCTGTACCTGAATTAAGGCAGAGCAGTAAATGATCATTGGTAGAGGTTTCCCATTCATACCAATAATCATTAGTTTCTACATCAATCCCGCTCATGTAATACTGGGCGACTCCGCGGTCCTCTGTGGGTGCACTCAACTCAACAGACCACGCACTTCCAGCAGACCAAATATTTCCTATCACATTCGATGTCCCAGTGCTGGCGTCCCAGACTAAGAGGCTGATATCGTCACCATGGCGCATCAATCCATCTAAGTAATAACTAGTGACGCTATGTATTCTTACTGACCTATCGGGTTTAACTGCGCCAGTAGCTGGATCTATATCCATCACAATTATTCTGTTAGTGGTTAGGGAATAATCGCCCACGATATAAATGCCCTCACTATGAGGGTGCATGAAGATCATGTCGATGGCAGTAGACCCAAGCGAATACTCGTACTGCTTCGCCCAATCTTGTTGGCCACTAGAGTCAAAGTGAATCAAAGTAGTATTTATCCAAGCATTTTGTAACAGCATGACGAATCCGTCTGCGCCATCACTTTGTAGTGGACTCACCACACCATCAAAGGATAATATTTCCTCCTTTGATAATTCTGTTCCCGTTGCTGAGTCATAGGTAATAATGTAATGAGTTGAACCACCGCTATCTAGATTATTGCCATACACCATTGCGGCACTACCAGGCAATTCGAAGAATGCGGCGTTTTCCATAAGGATGTCGGTCCCTAGGTCTCCCATTACGAAATCACCGCTGCCGTCTTTGGTTTCGTGGGCGACCACTACACCACCTTGCATGCCATCGCTAGCCGTGAAATATGTGGTCGTGCTTCCGTCTGCGAGAAACACCGTGCCAATCGCACTGTGATCATGAAATCCGTCGCCAACAAAAAAAGTAGAGAATGTATGGTTTGATTCTTCTGTGTCACCAGGGCCTGGTGTACCTAGTGAACTAGAGTCACCGCCGCTACCACAAGAGATTGCCAAGGCCACTATAGCCACTAATAGAGAAGTGCAGTGAAGGAGTTTTTTCATGTTTGATTACTAAAGTAAGAGATGTTATTTCGTGAAAATTATTGCGTAGTTTTCTTTCAGACCCTTTATTTTAGGGTACTCGAGCAGAGAAAAACCAGCGATTATCACTTCTTTTACAACAGTGGCTAGCCCGCAGCGCACGTGATTTATGACCCAATCGCGAGATTCGCCCTCTTTGCGGTAAAAGTCAACAATGACAAGGCGTCCACCTGGCCGCAGGGCGCGCTTGATGTCGGCTAGTGTTTTTTGCGGATGCTCGAAGTGATGGTAAGTGTCGCAGATGAAAATCAAATCGCAGGAATTTGTTGGCAACTCGGTGGTGATTTGCGTGCACTGAACTACTTCTACATTAGAAAGCTTTTCTTCTTGAATACGCCTATGCAGATGTTCAATCATTTTTGGCGCAAGATCGACCGCATAAACCTTACCGTTTGGACCCACCGCTTCGCTCAACAAAGGCTCAAAGAGGCCTGTTCCTGCGCCAACGTCGCCGACAGCCATACCAGCTGTCACCTTAAGCGCGGCCATTATTTCATTGCGTGCAGCAGATATTTCTCGCGACTCGCCCTCAAATCGCACCATTAACATTTTAATTGTGGCGTCATCGGCATCAAGAAATACTTCGTTGATACCAGGCGCTGGTTGGTCGCTGTCAGGGCTGGCGGTAGCTGACGTGGCCAAACTCGACGATGGTGTCGGTGAAGGTGCAATTACACATGAACAACAAGCTGCTAGAAGAATGAGTTTAAGATGTCTTAACATGATGCTAATATAACGGAAGAATCATGGCAGACACACCCTTCCAGTACCAAACTATGTTTCCGGCAAACGCCCCCGACGTTGAATGGCGTCAACTGAGCGATGCTGGCGTAAAAACTATAGAGGTCGACGGCAAAACTTTTTTGAAGATCGACGACGAGGCGTTCCGCTTATTAAGCGAAACTGCTTTTCGTGATATCGCGCATTATTTGCGTGCAGGGCACCTTCAGCAATTGCGCAATATTCTTGACGACGACGAGGCCTCTGAAAATGACAAGTTTGTCGCACTCGATTTATTAAAAAATGCGAATATCGCCGCGGGTGGTGTGTTGCCGATGTGCCAAGATACTGGCACTGCGATTATCATGGGCAAACGAGGTCAGCAAGTGTTGACATCTGGTAACGACGAGGCTGCTTTGTCACGTGGTGTTTATGACACTTATATTAATACTAATTTGCGTTACAGCCAGTTGGCACCGCAATCTGTTTTCGAAGAAGTTAATACACGCACTAACCTTCCAGCACAAATAGATTTGTTGGCGACTAACGGCAATGAGTACAACTTTTTATTCCTGGCCAAGGGTGGCGGTTCAGCCAACAAAACATATCTAGTGCAATCAACACCAGCCATGCTGCGCGAAGACCTGTTGCTTGATTTGTTGCGCGAAAAAATTACCAGCTTAGGTACGGCAGCTTGTCCGCCATACCACTTGTCGATTGTCATTGGTGGAACTTCTGCGGAAATGAACCTGAAAACCGTTAAATTGGCGAGTGCGCGCTACTACGACGACTTGCCGAATGAAGGCAATGAATTGGGGCATGCTGTGCGTGATATTGAGTTCGAGGAAAAAGTTTTAACGCTAACTCAAGAAATCGGTTTGGGCGCGCAGTTTGGTGGTAAGTATTTTTGTCACGATGTGCGGGTAATACGTTTACCGCGACACGGTGCTTCGTTACCGATTGGCATCGGGGTCTCATGTTCCGCTGACCGCCAGTGCTTAGGCAAGATAACAAAAGACGGGGTATTCATTGAACAGCTCGAGAATAATCCGGCGCAATATTTGCCTGACGCGGCTACCGAAGAATTGAGCGATGAGGTTGTCAGCATCAATCTAGATCAAGGTATGGATGCCGTACGCGCTGAGTTGAGTAAGCACCCCATTAAGACACGAGTTTCTTTGAGTGGCACTATGGTTGTGGCACGCGACATGGTGCATTCTAAATTGCGCGAACGCCTCGAGGAGACTGGCGAACTGCCCGATTATTTTAAAGAATTTCCTATTTACTACGCGGGCCCAGCGAAGACTCCTGATGGTCTGGCCTCCGGGTCATTCGGGCCGACGACTGCCGGGCGCATGGACTCATTCGTTGATTTATTCCAAGAGCATGGCGGGTCACTGGTGATGGTGGCTAAAGGCAATCGTTCACAACAAGTTACGGAAGCCTGTAAAAAACATGGTGGCTTTTACCTTGGCTCGGTTGGAGGCTCGGCAGCGCGCGTGGCACAAGACTGTATTACCAAAGTTGAATGCCTTGAATATTCTGAGCTTGGCATGGAAGCGATTTACAAAATCACAATCGAAAACTTCCCTGCCTTCATCATCACTGACGACAAAGGCAATGACTTCTTTTCAGAGCGTTTTATTTCTTTGCGTAGCTAATTCCGCACGCAGCCAAATGGCCGAGTGCTTGGCGCGCGACTTGTTTGACGATTCGATAACTGTGCAATCGGCAGGTTCAAAGCCAAGCCACGTTAATCCTTTTGCGATTGCCGCGGTTGGCGAAATCGGGTTATGTATGGGCGGGCATGTGTCGAAAAATATAAACGACATCGACCCTACTGGCATCGATTTAGTAATTACATTATGCGCCGAAGAAGTGTGCCCAGTTTTTTATAGCAAAGCCAAACATTTGCACTGGTCGCTGCAAGACCCTGATCGTAAAAATGAAAATTTGTCCGACGCCGAACGTCTCGCGCATTTTTGTGTTACGCGTGATGAGATAAAATCACGCCTGATTATTCTCGGCAGCGATACATTGCTTGAGCCAAAAACGGTCAAGTAACAGCATACCACTAAACCCAAGAGTGGCGAGAATGTATGGAATCAACAAATCGTCTTGGTAGTCGCCGCTGAATAAGGCGCGAATGCTCAGTAGAGCCATGAATGCCCATAGTGGTACTCGCCACCAAAGGAGTAATAATAGCCGCCAATTATTTGCAAATCTCACAATATTCATGTTTTGCATTCGCTGACCATATGCACCGATACCTGTGGTCACTGGCATTAATTCAGAAGCCATAGTAATTAGACACGCGACGTAGGCTAATTC
>JAPYTC010000084.1 GCA_029941685.1 Planctomycetota bacterium
CGTCTGAGTTTAGGTACGACGAAGCGAATACGCGCAACTGCTTGCCGATGCCTGAGTCTCAGTAGGGCAATCCTGGGGTTGGCGGAACTGATGCTCATTACGACGACATTACGCTTAACCCACCTAGCGCTGCCGTTCGAGGTGCAATACGTTTAATCTATCAAACGACGTCATGGGAGTATATTCAATTTTTATTCTTGGCGAATGATGGATCGGTGCCGTTTTTGGCGAACACAGGCTTAGATTTGGCGAAGGCGTGGTATCAAACAGGGATGTCGCAGCCAGAAGTGATGGCAAGTATTACTTGGTAAGGCGGACGGTGGTATCCTACCGCCCAAGCTGATAAGGCACTCCCATGACAGAGCAAGAAACAAAATTAGATTTCGTCCGCAGTATTGTGGCCGATGACCTCGCTTCAGGCAAACACGATTCGATTGTGACTCGTTTCCCGCCCGAGCCGAATGGATTTTTACACATTGGCCACGCAAAAGCGATTTGCGTTGACTTTGGTATTGCCAAGGAATTTAACGGCAAATGTCATTTGCGTTTTGACGATACGAACCCGTCGAAAGAAGAGCAGGAATATGTTGATGCGATTAAGGCCGATGTAAAGTGGCTGGGTTTTGATTGGGGTGAGAATTTGTTTTATGCTTCCGATTACTTCGGGCAGTTGTTTTCCTGGGCAGTTCATTTAATTGAAAGTGGTCATGCCTATATCGACGAGCAATCTTCTGATGAAATGCGTGCGGCGCGTGGTTCATTGAATGAGCCTGGCACGAATAGCCCTTACCGTGATCGCCCAGCAGCCGAGAGTCTCGAGCTGTTCCACAAGATGCGCGCTGGCGATGTAGCCGAAGGCGAAATGATTTTGCGTGCTAAAATCGACATGGCGGCGCCAAACATTAATTTGCGTGATCCGGCTATTTACAGGGTGCAGCATAAACATCATCCGCGCACGGGTGATGATTGGTGTATTTACCCGATGTACGATTTTGCGCATGGCCAGTCTGATTCTATTGAAGGCATCACCCATTCGTTGTGCACCATGGAGTTCGAAAACCACCGCCCGTTGTACGAATGGTTTTTAGCTCATTTGCCGGTAGTTGCAACTCCACGCCAAATTGAATTCGCGCGTTTGAATATAACTTACACTTTAACTTCAAAGCGTAAGCTCAAAAAATTGGTCGACAGCAACGTCGTCGATGGTTGGAACGATCCGCGAATGCCAACTATTAGCGGCATGCGTCGCCGCGGATATCCAGCGGAATGTCTACGTGCTTTTTGTGAACTAATCGGCATTAAGAAAACCGAGGGTACGGTTGATTTCGCGTTGTTGCAATCGATTTTGCGCGATCATTTAAACGCTTGTGCGCCGCGGCGAATGGTGGTGCAAAAGCCACTTAAGGTAGTGGTAACCAATTGGCCAGACGGTCATGTCGAAATGATTAATGCCAAAAATCATCCTGGTGACGAGTCGATGGGCACGCGTCAGGTTGCTTTTAGTGGCGAACTTTACATTGAACGCGACGACTTCCGCGAAGAAGCACCACGTAAATATTTCCGTTTGAAGCCGGGCGCCGAAGTGCGTTTTAAATACGCTTACTATTTAACTTGCACTGATGTCGTTAAAGACGATGCCGGCGAAGTGGTTGAGGTGCATTGTACTTACGACCCAGAAACTATAGGTGGCGACAGTCCCGACAAGCGTAAAGTGAAGGGTACGATTCATTGGGTTTCTGCGCAGCATGCGGTCGATGCCGAAGTACGCTTGTACGACCATTTGTTTAACCAAGCAAATCCTGAAGAGGGTGGTGATTACTTAGCAAATATCAATCCTGATTCATGTCAGGTAGTTACGGCAAAGGCCGAGCCGTCGTTAACCGAAATGCTTGCAGACGTAGTGCAGTTCGAACGCGCGGGTTATTTTGTGCACGATATAACCTCGACGTCGGACAAATTAGTATTTAACCGCACCGTCGCTATGCGCGACTCGTGGGCTAAGCTCGAGAAGAAACTTCAAGGCTAGGTAGTTGCGACGCGCGAATGCCAAGCCAACAGGTTTGGCAAATTCCGGCGCAAACAAAGCTTAACATCGCCCAGTAGAGGCCGGTGATGGTTGAAAATTGTGTGCCGGCGAATAAACCGATTAGTGCGATCACTACGTAAATCACCACCGCTTCGGTGATGCCGTTAGTGCGTTTGGCTGCAACAAGGCGGCCTTGGAAAAGAGACTGGTATGCTTGATAGGCCGGCATAATTACACCCAGTAACAAACCAGCTTTACATACTTCTGCTAATTCTGGTTCAAGGCCAAAGACTCCATCAAGAATGATGTCGGCGAGAGGAGTCAGTGCCACAATCGCCATTACCGTCGATGCGCCAACCGCTAACATTAAACAAAATTTATTGAGTATCCGCTGGGCGCCTGGACGACCGGCTTGTGCGACTACCACTTCGTTAAACGCAAATCCCGTAGAGCGTGCGATGAAAACCAATGCGTGAACTACTTGCCATGCAGCAAGTGAATTTAACACATTCGGCATGCGGCTCATACCGGCTGCGCCCGCTGGTTGAATGCACAAAGTCAATAAAGGAGTAACCGCCAATGGTAAGTAGAATGCCAAAAATGAACTGCGGGTAATCACACCATCTGATTCACAACGATACGGCATGCGGTTTTTTAGGATGTCATTTACAGCCCAACGTGTGAATAACGCTTCGATAACCACTCCGCAAGAAATGGCGATGGTGCCGACAGCAATGCCGGATAAATCGCTAAATTCTGCTGCAATGTGAAGTGTCAAAAATAATGCAATCAAACGCACTGTAGTACCAAACATCACCATCCGTGAGCGATCAAAACGAATTAACACACCTTGTAAAAAGCGACGGTAGGCAATGGCGGCCGTCCAGGGGGTGAGTATTTGTAAACCGATGCGCCCTGGTTCGACGATATTTTTAGGCACCCCGATCATCGATTCGGCTACCCAGTAATAAAGTGGAGTAAATGCCACTAACACATGCAGCGCCGTTAATGCCGCAGCTGCTGCCAAAGTAAAGCGCCGCACTTTGCGAAACGAAATCATGTCTTTGCATAACGCCGTGGACGCAGCCAATAGCATAATGATTGGCCCTTCAATAACTAATGAAATCGGAAACGCAATGCTGCCAAATGCGGCGAGGTTGGCTTTTTGGTCGGGCATTGATGCAACGAACCATGAAAAAGTTGGCCCCTCAGCGCCCATCAACAACCAGCTTGCGGCTAAAGGCAGCCACAATTGAAAAACTTTATGCAGAGATAATGCTTGTTTGCTTTGCAACAATGTTTTCAAAGAGTCGTTGTAAATCGCTAGTGCTGATTTCTGGATTGACTGCCACCAAACGCATCACCTGATCGCCACGCACATTAGCGTGACCGATAAGCGCTTCGCCGCTAACGTGTAACTGCTCACAAAGCTCGACGACATCAACGCCGTAAACTTTAAAACAAATAGTTAGGTAGTCAGGGCGTTGGCACAATTCGAAGTTTGGAGATTGCTCGATGTAATCAGCAGCGAAGGTGGCCAACTTAAATTGCTGTTCAAGGCGCTGATGCCAGCCATTGTCACCTAAAGCTTGCCATGCGGCCCATAATTTGAAGGCATCGTTGCGTCGACCACATTGAATCGAACGTAGACCCGGATTGAGATCTTCGTGGTCGACTTGAAATAAATACTCAGCATCTTGCTGAACGCTTTTTGATAACTTGCCCTGATGCTGACATAACAACATCGAGCAAGTTAATGGCACGCCCATGACTTTATGTGCGTCCCAAGTTAGTGAATCAGCGTATTCGATGCCATCAAGTAAATCACGGTGCTGGCGATGCAACAAAGCAGGGCCACCAAAAGCGCCATCGGCGTGTAACCAAATGTCATGCTTGCGACATACACTAGCGATTTGTTTTAAGGGATCAAAAGCGCCAAGTACGGTGGTGCCGCATGTTGCGATTACTGCACATGGCACACAGCCATTAGCGATATCGGTTTCGATGACTTTGGCTAAGTCATCGGCATTCATTCTGCCCCGATTATCGCTGCTTATTTTGCGCACGTTGGCGCGACCGACGCCAAGCATGGCTGCAGCTTTGTCAACCGAGTAGTGCGACTGGTCAGACACATAAAAAGTATGTTGTCGTCCATCGCTACCATGTTCACGAAAACTAGGATTGGCGCGATCGCGCCCCATCATCATGCCGACGAAGTTTGCCATTGATCCACCCGGGCAGATGATTCCTTCGGCGTTAGTGAAACCAGCGAATTTGGCCATGTGTTGCACTAATTGTTGTTCGACTAAAATTTGTGCGCCCGCTGCTTTGTAAGTGTACATCGACACATTCACCAACGCGGTAAGCATGTCGGCAGCCGCAGCGTAGTTTTGCCGTCCACCAAAAAGTTGGTTTAAGAAGCGCGGGCTACTCGTTTGTGGAGTCGCGCGCAATACCGCCGACATTTTGGCAAATACTTGGTCTTGGGTGGCGCCGTGTTGTGGCAACTCAAGCGACAACTGACTACTCAATGTACCCACGTCGTGGCGGGGCATCGTAGCGTTGTCTTGCTCGAGCTGAAGTAGTTGCTCGGCTAGTTTGAAGGTGTCTTTTAGCAGGGATTTCATGGCTAATTTGCCGGTATCATAACAAAGCCGGTTATTATTAGCCATTGGCATAGATTAGCAAAGTGGTGTATGCCCTCGCCTTTCCACCCCAAGGTGTTTTTTTGTTCAATATTCGCGCAAACTCCAAGTACTCGCAATAGAATACGCGTAATGAAACTCCACTCATCTCCTCTCATTGGCGGCATCGTTGGCCTGGCATTGCTTTCAAGCAATGCAAGTGCACAGCAAGAAAGCGACAGCCCATGGTCAATATACGGCGATGCTCGCGTACGTGCCGAATTTAACGACACCGATGGCGGTAGCGATCGTCACCGCATGCGCATGCGCTTACGCGCTGGGGCTAAATACCAAGCGAGTGATTCTTTAAGGTTTAATTTTCGCTTGGTCACGGGCGATTCAGACAACCCAAATAGCGTGCACCAAGATGCTGGCGACGCGTTCAATACTTTTAACGTGTCACTCGATCGTTTACACTTCGATTGGTCAATGTCCGAGCACGTTAGTGTTGTTGCTGGTAAGTTTGGTAACCCAATCTTCCGCAATCCAATCTACGGTGAACTAGTCTGGGACGGCGACGTCTCCCCAGAAGGTTTGGCATTCGTTTCTGAATACGATGCGTTTAACTTTTCTTTTGGCCAGTACGCAGTTGCCGAAAACACAGGTAGCAATACTGAAGATGCATGGATGTCCGTCGCATCATTTGACACCGACTTAGGTGGTCTTACCGTTGGCGGTTCATACTCATTCTATGGGGACATGAATGGCAAGGGTGTAGCATCAGTTGAAAACCGTACTAACGCACTAAGTGCCGCTGACGTATTTCTTTCAGACTTCGGCATTGCAGATGTTGTTTTTGCTTACAACATTGATGCCCTAACTGTATCAGCTGAGTTCATTGAAAACCTTCGGGCTGACGATACGGTAGATGCATCAGGTATGGCAATTGGCGTGTCTTACAAGGCCGATTCTGGAGACCAAATCTATATCCAGCACCAATCAATTGATCAGGACGCAGTGTTCACTGGCTTCTCTCAAGACGATACACTAAATCAGGCTTCAAGCTACGAAGGCCAGATTTTTGGCTACAAAACCAAGTTTGATAACGGATTAGGTATGCATGTCTGGGGCATGGCCGTCACGCCTATTGATGAGGTGGTCGCAGGCTTCGCTAATACCGAATATCGATTCCGTGTCGATTTTAATTTAAAGTTCTAAATAAATGAAAAACGTTTTAGTCATTACTTTGCTGTTGGTATTAGGTGCATTCCTGTTACTGCCAACGGATTCTATTTCACAGTTAGATATCACTAAGCTGACAGTAACTCAGCAACAGCAGCTTGAAAAAGCGGCGGCGTCCAAAGCGGCGTTGGGTAAAAAATTAGTGAGCACCCTCACGGCTAAAATGAAGGCCGAAGGTCCGGTAGCAGCAATTGAGTTATGTAACACTGAAGCGTTGCCATTGACCGCCGAGATCGCCGCCGAGCAAGGTGTGCGAATCGGGCGCACCTCATTTAGATTGCGTAATCCACAAAACATGGCGCCAGTGTGGGCAGCGGCTAGTGTCGAGTCAAAGGTTAAAGACACTCAGGTGTTTGCCGGCAGTGACGGTAGCTTGTCGGTGCTTTACCCAATCATTACTCAGGCTAATTGTCTTACTTGCCACGCATCAGTGGGCATGGTCGCTGCGCCGCTAGTGACCGCGCTTCACGAAAAATATCCGACCGACGAAGCATTCGGTTTTATCGAAGGCTCACTGCGCGGGTACTTTTGGGTAGAAGTCGCCGCCGAGTAAATTTAACTCATTTCAGATTACCCTTCGGCTTTTTATTCTGATTATTAGTTTGTAATAACTTCCAAATAAAAGGAATGCGGGTTATCCATAAGATTCGAAACGAATATCGAAGCTGCCGTCTTCACGCGCTTCTTTTTTAGTCACGAAGCCATCAGCCTGCACCGCTTCTTTAACACTATCTACGGTACCACCAAACCCGCAGATGTAGAAGGAAGTGTTTTCGGGAGTGAATTTTTCGCCGCCTGCGCGCTCGGCAGCAGACCAGCCATCTTCACCATGTTGAATAATCGCTTCAACGCGGCCAGTTAGACCGTTCCAGCTAGCATTAGCCTCTTCATCAGGACGGCTGACAGAAGCTAAGTATTTGAAATCGAAGCCTTCTTCTTTTTCGAATGCTAACAATTCGTCGCGGTAGCCAAGTTCGTTGATGTAACTTACGCCGTGGCACAAAATGATTTGCCGATCGGTTTTGTGCTGGAACATACTCGCAACAGTCGACATGAATGGCGCGATGCCAGTTCCACCGCCAATCAACACGATGCGCCGTTTATCAGGCGTGCCATCAGGATATTCGTGAGCAATCGAAAACGCGCCCTTGGGGTCTTTGTATTCGACTTCGTCGCCAATGCCAAGCGGCCACAGCATAGTAGTAAACTTGCCCAACACCGGCCATTTTGCCCAGCGAATGTAAAGCTCGAGGTAATCTTTTTGTTCGGGGTTACTCGAAATCGAATAGGGACGCCACAAAATCTTGCCTTCCTTTTCGGGGTGCGGTAGACCAATCGTAGAAAATTGACCAGGCTTAAAGTC
>JAPYTC010000085.1:0-253 GCA_029941685.1 Planctomycetota bacterium
AAGCTTGCACAAAATGCATCACCCAAGGTCTTAACTAGTCCCCAATTCGCGGCGTAAGTACGCCTGAATGTCAGCGGCCAATTCGACGCTGATGCCCTTCAATGCCGACAACTCAGAGATGTCAGCATTTGCCAAAATAGACAAATCGCCACGGCAATAATCTAATAGAACTTGGCGTCGACGCATTCCGACTTGTGGTATTTTTTCTAACACCAATCGTAATGATTCGCGGCGGCGGCGATGGTGACTAATC
>JAPYTC010000085.1:263-7243 GCA_029941685.1 Planctomycetota bacterium
AAAATGCCGGATGTCGGTTCCGCGTTCCAAGACTAAGGGCTGTTCACGTCCTACTACAAAGACTCTCTCTTCTGCCTGCACTCCTATTTTTGAACTGCGAGCTTTTGCCAATGACAACAACGGCAAATCGACTTCATGATTAACCAAGACTGCATAACCACTAGCCAACTGCTGAGCGCCACCATCAAGCACCAACAAATCTGGTAGCCCCTCTGTCTCTCTGCGGGCCAACAATCGTGTAACGACTTCGCGCATCGCCGCGAAATCATCATTGCCGTTATCGTCGGCAATTAAGTAATGACGGTAAGAGCTTTGCTCGGGTTGGCCATCAACGAAGCGCACCTTTGCAGCTACACACTGCGCGCCCTGCAAATGAGAGACGTCAATACAATCTACGATGTGCGGTGCAGCAACGTCAAAGAGCTCAGCAATGCTTCGCGACACTGCCGCATAAGGCAAAGTGCGCTGCTCACCCTTTAATGATTGCGCGTTACGTTGAGCCATCCTAACTAGTGAACGTTTTTGCCCGCGTTGTGGTACCACTAACTCAAACTTTGAGTCTGTACGCGAGGCGATGGCATCTTGGATTTGATTCAGATCATGTGGCGCTACATCGAGCAGAACTTGTGGCGGCACATCAACACCATCGGCGTATAACGCAATCAACAACTTCGACATGGCGTTTTGCAAGTCATGAAACAGAGGCACGAATCCGGTTATCGAGTGCAACCATTCGCCATCGCGATATTGCAAAACAGCGTACGCGCCTCGCACATCTAGCGCCACCACATCAAAATTGTCTTCCGCGACCAAACGCACGTTTTGTTTCTGCTGCAAAGATTGTAAAGCACGAATATTCTCGCGGCAGCGCAACGCATTCTCGTAAGATAATTGTTGCGAATGCTCCGCCATTAATTGCTGTTCGCGCTTAACGAGCTTATCGACATTGCCCATTAATATTTGGCGGGCATTGTCGAGAGCGGCCGAATACTGCGTCGCATCACACTTACCCACGCAAGGGGCCAGACATAATTTGGTGCCATACTTCAAGCATGGGCGCCGACGATTACTCAAAGTCGCATCGCTACAGTCACGCAGTTGGCATAATTTTTGAATTAGACGTTTCGCGCGACGTGCAGCCGAAGCATTTGGATAAGGACCGAAATACTCAGCGCTATTGCTGCGCTGCCTAGCCAAACTAAGGCGTGGCCACTGGTGTGCGGTGTCAAGGCGAATGAATAAAAATGTCTTATCGTCTTTCAACAAAACATTCATTGGTGGCTGATGTTTTTTCACCAACTGCGATTCAAGGATTATTGCCTCTACCTCGTTCTGTGTAAGCAAAAAATCGGCACTAGCGGCGACATCAAGCAAATCTTCTAGACGCGAACGACCATCGGCACCAGCTCGTGTGTAAACCTGAACTCGTTGTTTGATGTTTTTTGCCTTGCCGACATACAGCACACTATGATTTGAATCGCGAAACACATAAACCCCGCTGCTAGTCGGGGCTGACCTCAATTGCTTAACAAACTTATCGCTACTACTGTTCATCATGGGCTAAGCGTTGCGTTTCGAGTCTTTGCAACTTGTCGCGAAGTTCGATTGCTAACTCGAATTTTAGGTCGGCTGCAGCAGCCTGCATATGCTCGCGTAATTCGTTGCTCTGCTGCTGCCAATCTAAGGCGTGATAGTCGACATCTTTATCACCGTGATCACGCAGCAATATCCCCGACAAGGAATCGATTACTGGCTTCGAGATGCTGCGCGGCGTAATGTTATTTTCAAGATTATAAGCATGCTGGATATCACGACGACGTTGCGACTCATCGATGGCAGCCTGCATGGATTGTGTTATTTTGTCACCGAACATAATCACCTTACCGTCAGCGTGGCGCGCAGCACGTCCGCATGTTTGAATTAATGAGGTCTTTGAACGCAAAAAGCCTTCACGGTCAGCATCAAGAATTAGCACCAACGACACCTCTGGAATATCTAAACCCTCACGCAGCAAATTGATGCCGACCAAGACATCGATGACACCGAGGCGCAAATCGCGCAACAGCTCGGAGCGTTGCAGAGTGTCGATATCAGCATGCATATAACTTGCTTTAACTTTGTTCTCTTGCAAAAACTCGGTTAGGTCTTCGGCCGAACGTTTGGTCAAAGTAGTAATCAATATCCGTTGCTGACGGCTTACGCAATCGACTACTGCTGCTAGACAATCTTCAACCTGATGCTTAGCGCTTTTAACTTCGACTATCGGGTCGAGCAAACCTGTTGGGCGCACAATTTGCTCTACCGGAGGATCACTGACCAACTTTTCTTCGCGATGAGACGGTGTAGCCGAGACATAAAGCACCCGCGACATCATTCCTTCGAATTCTTTTTCAGCAAGTGGTCGATTGTTCAGTGCAGACGGCAAGCGAAATCCGTGTTCTATCAAGGACTCTTTGCGTGCAGCATCACCACGCACCATGCCATACACCTGTGGCAGAGTTACGTGCGACTCGTCTATTACGGTCAAAAAGTTTGACGGGAAGTAGTTGAGCAAAGTAAACGGCGGTTGACCTTCGGCGCGTTGCTCAAACAAACTCGAATAATTTTCGATGCCGACACAATAACCCAACTCTTCGAGGTCTTCGATGTCAGAAAGTACGCGCCGTTCTAGACGACTTGCTTCAAGGTTTTTACCTAGCTTATTTAACTCAGCGATTCGCGAGCTACATTCCGCACGCATGGCGACTAAGGCCTGTGGTATTTTGTCTTCTGGCTGAACATAGTGTCCCACGGGGTAAACAGCTACATGCTGTGGAGTCTCGAGTATCTCGCCAGTCAACGAATCGACATACATCAACTCTGATATCTTGTCACCACTTAACTCAATACGCAAAAAGCGCGATTCTTCATGGATAGGCCAAACCTCTACAGCATTACCGCGCACTCGAAAAGTACCGGAGCCAAAGCCGACTTCATTACGGATGTGCTGGGTTCGCACCAACTCACGCAAAAGTTGCTGGCGCGTGCACGCACCATTAATGCTGAGACGTAATGCCAAGCCTTGATATGTTTCTGGGTCGCCAAGGCCATAAATACATGACACCGACGAAACAACAATCACGTCGCGACGCGTGAGCAACGAAGCCGTTGCGGAGTTACGCAACCTTTCGATGCGTTCATTGATGCGCGCATCCTTTTCGATGTAGGTGTCGGAGCTAGGGATATAAGCTTCGGGCTGATAGTAATCGTAATACGAAACAAAGTATTCGACGGCATTATCAGGAAACAGTTCGCGCAACTCTTGGTACAACTGTGAAGCTAGAGTTTTATTGTGCGCAAGGACCAAGGTCGGGACCTGCAAATTTTGAATCAGGTTAGCAACAGTGAACGTTTTGCCAGAACCGGTAACCCCAAGTAATGTCTGACGGCTATTTTTTGCATCAAAACGTGAGATCAAAGCACCTATCGCCGCAGGCTGATCACCGGCCGGCTGAAAAGGGCTCACTAAATTGAAAGGAATGGTTGCCACAGCTTATTAATGGAATATTCTATAATACCAAACCCTATTAACAGCACCATTGTGCTTTAATCCGATGACTACCCTTCTTGCCTCTTGTTCTAGTTGTGGCCAACGCTACAACGAAATCCCTGATTCTTTGTTCTCGAAATTAGTGTCGTGCACTGAAAACGAGTGTGAAGGCACCGTTGCCGTTGCGGACGCTAGCCCATCAGAAGTAGTGTCTCAGTGCCAAGGATGTGGTCAGCGTTTTGCCGATTTAAGGAACTACATGATTGGCAGTGTCGTCAAATGTCCAGAGTGTCATGAGAATCTTCTGCTTTCGACTCCAGCACCAAAGAAAAGCGCCAAGGCCGACAAGAAAAAGCTCCCGCCAAAGAAGGGCAAACGAACTACTGCAGCTCGTCCACGCAAAAAGGTTATACCTGAAGCACCAGCCGCTGCCGACGTAGCAACTGCCGAAGTTGCCCAGCCACTAGAAGATACCAAAGAAGATCTTGGCATAGCTAAAATTGACAACTCTTCAGGAGGAACAATGGATGACGCATTGATAGAAAATGTCGTCGTGCCCGCCCCCGAACAAAGTTCAGGTGTTCCTGAAGTTTCTGCTGAAGAAACCGCGGCTAAAAAAGCAAAAGCCGCCGCCATCATTGCACAAAAGCGTGCTGCGCGAGAAGAAGAGCATGCTGCTACCGCTAAGGCCGAAGCCGCCGAGGCCGCTGCTCAAGCAGAGTCAAAAGCCAAGCAAGCAAAAGCTGCCGAGTGGATTGCCGAGAAACGCGCTGCACGCCAAGCTGCGGCCGAGCTCAATGCAAAAAAAGAGAGCGTGGCCGACTTCGTTGCTAAAGAGCGCGCACGGCGCCAACAACAAGAGGACCCTGTCCTTGCAGCAAAAAAAGCAAAGGCTGCCGACATTATTGCTCAAGCAAGAACAAAACGTCAGCAGCGTAAAAAACAGGCTTAGCCTAGTTCTTACTCGTTGTCTTCTAAGAATTCGACTTGCACGCCTTCTTCAAGAAGGTACTGAATGGCTTCTTCGATTTTGTCGCCGTCGCCTTCGAGCTGCAAAGACAAAATAGCAATCGTGTCGGTGACGCTAGCACCGCGAATGTTTGGCACGACCTTAAAACGGTTTACCAAAGTGAATAGTAACGGTTGTTTAATTAACCGTTCTGGAAAAGTACACATTAAGCGACGTTGCATGATTGTTTTTTAGTTATCTTCGATATTAGAAGTGGCGCCAATTATAGCCACAATTCGGCTATAAGCGAACAACAATATGGCTAATGCCAAACACCCCACTAATGGCTGCCAAAAGTCAACCGACGGCAATGCCTGCTGTGATCCGAACCTTTCGTAGAGATTGCCCCCGTAAGCAGGAGCCCAAGCCTCATTTGCCAGCAAATGCCCCGGCCAGAATCTCCAAGCGGTTGGCATCCAGTTGGGGATTGTGCAAAGTGCGGAATAGGCGACAATTGCGGGAATGCAGCTGCTAGAACTCAACCTAAATATATGGCGGTAATCCAAGCAAATTGCTGCTGCAAATCCGGCAAGACTACCCATAGCTAGACCTGCATCTACTGTTACGACTAGCGGAATTGCTAACAAAATTAGTAGGCGCGCTCTTTTGTTCCCACTGAACCACACTAGTGGTGCGACAAAGAGGAACAGTAGGTGGAAAAACGTCGGATTCATGATGTATCTTGTACATAATACAATATAATTTGCCTCCTGTGACGCCGGCATGGCCAAGTGGCTAAGGCAATGGATTGCAAATTCATCATCCCCAGTTCGAGTCTGGGTGCCGGCTCCATCCCTCTTTCGGATGTAGATGTTGCAGGACAAGTAACTTAGGGGAGGTAGCCCAATGGCAGAGGCAAAGGACTTAAAATCCTTCCAGTGTGGGTTCGAGTCCCATCCTCCCTACCACACCAGCGGAACAAACAAATGTCATCAGACAACAACAACAATTCAGACACCCTTAGTGCCATAGACAGTCGCACGGGCAAAGAATATTCATTACCAATCGCTCACGACACTATTCCTGCGACTAAATTACGCGAGATCAAGGTCAACGACGACGACTTTGGCATGTTGTCTTATGATCCTGCTCTCAAAAACACCGTAACTTGCAAAAGCTCAATTTGCTTTATTGACGGCGAAAAAGGCATCTTAGAATATCGCGGTTACCCTATCGAAGATACTGCGTCTAAAGGTACTTACCTTGAAATTTGCTGGCTGTTGCTTTATGGCGAACTACCTCTTGCCGCTGAGCTCGACATGTTCCAAGCCGAGATTAGCGCTGCCACATACGCACCCGAAGACATTCAAAAGCTGCACGATGTATTCAACAAGAACCTACACCCAATGGCCATGCTCGAATCTGCACTGGCTGCTCTGGGCGGAGAATTTGACGACATCGACGACGTCCTCAACGCCGAGTCACGCCACCAGCAAATCATTCGCCTGATTGCTTTAACGCCAGTCCTTGCCGCGATGGGATACCGCCACCGCAACGATTTGGGCCCGGTTGAAGTTAACACCGAGCTGTCTTACAGCAGCAATTTTCTGCACATGATGCTCAGCCGCAAAGGCCGCGAAGATGAGATTCATCCTGCGCTAGAAAAAGCCATGGACGCTCTACTGATTCTGCATGCCGACCATGAACAAAACTGTTCAGCGAATGCAATGCGCGCTGTTGCGTCTAGTCAAGTAAATCCTTACTCGTCTGCCGCTGCTGCTGCTTCAGCCTTGCACGGCCCACTCCATGGTGGCGCCAACCAAGCTGTACTCGAAATGCTCAATCAAATCGAGAGCGTCGATGACGTGCCGGCATTTCTTGAGTCATGTAAAAATGGCGAACGTCGCTTGATGGGCTTCGGCCACCGTGTTTACAAAAACTACGACCCTCGCGCTAAAGTTATTGGCGAATTAGCGGCAAATGTTTTTGACGTCGTTGGTCACAACCCAAAGCTTGATATCGCGCGTGCGCTAGAAAAAGCTGCGATTGAAGATGAGTACTTCTCTAGTCGCAAGTTGTTCCCGAATGTTGATTTCTACTCAGGCTTGATCTACTCAGCAATGGGTTTTGATTCGCGTATGTTCACCGTGTTCTTTGCCGTTGGCCGCATGGTTGGTTGGCTCGCTCACTGGGACGAAATGATGGCTGACAGCTCTACCAAAATCGTACGTCCGCGCCAGATTTACACTGGCTACGGACGCAGAGATTGGGTCGACAGTGCCGACCGCAAGTAGTAAGTACTAATTCCTTAATACTGCAAGCATCGTGCGCGCGATAACACCGCGTCCGCCCTTGCTCATGTAGCTACGTGCAGGGCCTTCCCAAGCAGTCGCAGCAATATCGAGGTGTACCCATGGCACATCCTCAACGAAGAATGACCAGAAACATGCGCCAGCGATTGTGCCTGCAACGTGTGGCGGTTGCCAGATCCGTTGCGCGTGG
>JAPYTC010000086.1 GCA_029941685.1 Planctomycetota bacterium
TTTGAAAAACTAAACGACAGCAAATTAAAACTAGCCGCACAAGCTAAACAGCTACTAGGATACTAAGGATGTAAGCGCGAAATTGTACGCGGGTACGGAATACACTCGCGAACGTGTTCGACGCCTGATATCCATGAGATCGTACGTTCGAGGCCAAGGCCAAAACCGCCGTGTGGTACTGAGCCAAACTTGCGCAAATCTAGGTACCAAGAAAAAGCATCGAGTGGCAAATCGTGGTCGATAATGCGTTGCCTCAACACTTGCTCATCATCTTCACGAATGGCACCACCAACGATTTCTCCGGCAGTTGGAGCGATGATATCTACGCCTAAAGCATTACCATCAGCGTCTTGCTTCATGTAAAAAGCCTTAATCTCTGCTGGCCAATGGGTCACCATTACCGGACAACCAAAATGCTGGCCGAGCATGGTTTCGTCGGGCGCACCAAGATCGTCACCTGGCTTGAAGTCTGATTCATACCTACCTTCGGCCTGCCATGCCATCAACATTTCTGCTGCTTCGGCATAAGGCAAACGCGGGAAATCAACATCGTAAGCCTCAAGTACTTCGGGGTCGCGCTCGAGGTCGGCCAAATCTATTTGGTTATGCTCGAGAACTTGACGCAAGGTGTAACGCAACATACCTTCGGCGACATCACAAATCTGACCGAGGTCGGCATAAGCAATTTCAGGTTCGAGCATCCAAAACTCTGTCAGGTGACGACGTGTTTTAGATTTTTCGGCACGGAAAGTTGGGCCGAAACAGTAAATCTTGCCAAGCGCCATTGCCGAGGCCTCGCCGTAAAGTTGACCCGACTGAGTTAGATAGGCCTTTTCTTCGAAGTAATCGGTTTCAAATAGCGTGGACGTACCTTCGCAAGCGTTGGGCGTAAAAATTGGTGAGTCAACACAGAAAAAACCATCGTTGTCGAGGTAGTCGCGAAACGACTTAATGACGCGGTGGCGCAGACGCATTAACGCCATTTGACGCTTAGAGCGCAACCATAAGTGACGGTTATCAAGCAAGAATGATGGGCCGTGCTCTTTTTTACCAATTGGAAAGTCAGAAGCATTTTGAATGATTTCTGCTGAATGCAAATCGAGCTCGACACCACCAGGAGCGCGCTCGTCGACTTTCACTTTACCGGTAATCTTCAAAGAAGACTCTTGCCCGAGTGATTTTAGCTCGGCGAATAGGTCTTCGCCTACGTCGCTCTTTAGGGTTACACATTGGCAAATACCGCTACCATCGCGTAACAACAAGAACATGATTTTTCCTTTGCCGCGTGAGTTGTATAACCAACCTTGAAGAGTAACTGTTTCACCATCGTGAGCTTTGAGCTCAGAGATACGTACGATTGTCGCCATGTTAAAAGTCTTTATGGAAATGTGGTGTAATGTGCCTTAAGTTTAATGTCGGCGATAATCTCGTTATCGACTGTCACCACACCATTAACGCTGGCACCATTGCGTTTGGCAGTTACAGAAATCTGGACTTGTTCTGCCGACAATTCTTCGTCGGTACTATGAATTACGATATCGGCATAATCACGCGATAACAAGTCGCGAGTAACTAATGACCGCAGCTGCTGAGGTCGCGGCAGCTGGGAGTTCACAACACTTGCAACCGGAGTAACACTCAGATCTTCGATACGACGCAAAGTCGATTGGATGTGCTCGAGTTCATTGCGCACATCGTCAATCTGCATAGACTCGACTTCTTTCGCCAACGCTTGGATGCGGTCTGGCATAAAACGCAAGGCGTCAAAATCTTCAAAACGTGATTCGAATCGACGTAATTGTTTACGCAGGTACCACGCAATAACCGCCAAGGCGACTAAATACAGACAGAGCAATGCTAGTAGGATGAAGTCCATGCTTGTGTTTAAGTGTGCTATAGAATACCGTATCCCCCATGCACATGCGACTCCTCGCCTTACTTGCCTTTTCGTTGCTGTTGATTTCAGTATTCCGACTAGAGCCTGATGTCAATCGACTCGATTCTCAAGTGGTACCAGGTCACGTCGCCGAAGCGCTTGAACTAGACAAACATCCAGCAAGCAGTCTGCGGCTTCACTGGGAAGTCGGCGATATTGATATCGCCAAAGATGCATTGCGCAGTACTTTTAAGGTCAGCAAAGAACAACTCATTGCCCACAGCGATGGGGTTTTCGAGATACCTCTTGGCGGGGAAAACGAGCGCATAGCGGAATACATTGTTTCACCAGAACTAAGCGAAAATATTCGCCCGACAGCATTGTCGCTACTGCCACCACTACTCGCGATTTTCTTGGCCTTCGTGACGCGACGAACTTTATTGTCACTGGGCGCCGGAATTGTCCTTGGCGGAATAATCGCGACTTATTCTGGAGGAATAAATCTTATCGCCACGGGCAAGCTTTTGTTTGTCGAAATCCTCTATCACAAGATTCTCATGGATGCCTTTCACCTCGAAATCTTGGCCTTCGTCATTTTCTTATCATCAACCGTGGCGCTCATCACGCGCAACGGCGGCATTGATGGCATGGTAAATTCACTCACTCGCTTTGCAAAGAATTCGCGCAGTGTTCAGGCCGTGGCATACTTCCTAGGCATGGGAATTTTCTTCGACGACTACGCCAACACTATTGTCGTCGGAAATTCGTGTGGACCATTGTTCGACAAGCAAAATGTTTCGCGCGCCAAGCTCGCCTACATCGTTGACAGCACCGCTGCTCCGGTTGCTGGCGTGGCCGTTCTTTCGACATGGGTCGCCTATCAGATCAGCACCTTCGCCCCGCAATTACCGACTATCGGCATGAGCGAATCGCAAGGATACTCGCTTTTCTTAGAAACAATACCTTATCGTTTTTACTGCTTAATGGCATTGTTTATGGTTGGTGTTGTAATCTGGATGCAGCGCGACTTCGGACCGATGTTAAAAGTCGAAGCTAAAGCACGGCGGTCTGGCAGCACTCGCGACGACTCCGCATCTGAGGCTGAACGCATCGAAGCCAAGCATGGTGTGGTGCCACAAGCGCGTAATGGTCTCTGGCCACTGTTGGTCATGATTTTCGGCACTGCGTATTTAATTTTCTACTTAGGCGCATCAGCCATTGCAAGTGATGCTGCAGCAGGCAATGCTGATGCAATACTGGCCTTACAAACGAGTGGTTTCGAATATATGCGCAGCGTACTTGGAGCTTCCGATAGCACCTACGCGATTTTCCTTGGCTCGCTCGCGGCATTCATCCTCGCTGTTGGCATGTCATTACGGCCGAAACATCTCGGTATCGGCGAAGTCGTGAAAGTAACTTCGCAGGGCGTGAAAGTTCTATTCAAAGACGCAGTGATGGTATTGCTGATGGCCTGGGGTATTGGCAAGATTTGCGAAGACCTTGATACGGCGCACTTTTTGGTTGCCTGCTTCTATGACATCATGTCACCGCTATGGTTGCCGGTCATCCTTTTCGTTTCCGCCTGCCTCATCGCTTTTGCCACCGGCAGTTCATGGACCACGATGGCAATACTTCAGCCCAATGTCGTACTGCTCGCATACCAGTTAGGCGAACAGGTTGACATCGGTGGACACACTCTTTTAGTGTTGTCGATTGGCGCCGTGCTCGAAGGGGCTATTTTCGGTGACCACTGTTCTCCGATCTCCGATACCACGGTTCTTAGTTCGACAGCCTCGCATTGTCAGCATATCGAACACGTACGCACCCAGGCTCCATACGCCATTGTTACAGCTGTTGTGGCAATCACCTGCGCCTACTTACCCGTTGCACTGTGGGGATTCAATCCGTTCATCTGCCTCGGTATGAGCATGGTCGCATTAGTTTTAATTGTGCGCTTCGTCGGCAAACACGCCAGCGATTTCGAGTACGACTCAAGCAACAATTCGTTTAAACAACAGCAAACTGAGTAAGGCACATCCTGCTGCTGCTAGTGCTAACCAACGGGTGAGCGCTATAGTTGGTGCTAGACCGTCAACGGTATCAGCATCAAGAAGTGTCGCATAATCTCGCCAAGGCTGAAGGTCATTCACAGCAGCACGCAAATCGTGAATAACTGCTGCTGAATTCTCGGGGCTAACGGCATCGCGAATATCAAAACCTATAGGTGGCTGAAAGGTACTCCCGTCGATGGTGATTGAAAAAACTTTAGCATCATTAATGACCGCAAGCGGCCAGGTGGCAACAAACAGTTTTTTCCAGTGGACGCCCGCGGCAGGAATATAAATTTGAACGTCGGCAAATTTATATCTATGCCAAGCATGACTCGCGTTTGCCAATTCAATAGTCCCATCTTGATTAATGTCTATTTCACGCAAGCTCAGCGCTCCACGGTCATCAATGATTTGTGCACGCGCTACTGTTGCCGTGAGTGGTGCGGCGCTGACGATGAATGGTGTAGGCAGCTCACTCTGTTCGGTGGTGACGTCAATTAGATGGGGTTGACTCAATGCTACTATTGTTAAGCAGCAACAGCAGACCAGCGCTATCCACCAAGTTGGCCATGCACTGTGGCTTGACGATTGTGTGCCCCGCTGCTTCTCGTCAAAAAAACCGCCAATAACAAACCTGCGTGGCTTAACCTTGCGCCAAGGCCAAACAGCAATAAGTACCGGCACAGCCAACGCCAGCCACAAGGGGTTAGTGAAGTAGAAACTCATGGCTTAATTCAATCAATTCGGCAGCGGGCACGGGAGATGGCACTGCGAAACTTGAGCAGGTAAAACCACGCTGCTGTAATTGGCGCAATTGAAATTCAACGAAATCGGTAAAACGCTGCTGAGGGGGATGGCTATTCCAATCAACGTTTAACTGTTCGTGGGTGGCTGCGTGTTGCAATACCATTCTTTCCTGCGGCAACTTGCATTCGCGTGCGGAAAGCAACAGCAACGCTCGCAAACGCTTAGCGAATCTGGCAGCGCCATTAATGCTTTCGAGTGAATGCCATGGCGAAGTTAGAAATACCAATTCGTCGACACGCAAAGCACTCGGCAATACCTGTAAGTCGATAGCGGCGCTGGGTTGTTCTGAAAGCTGAGTCAAGAAACCTTGAAGTTCGTTGCCTTGGGCAACTGACGTCAAGTGACACCATTGCGTGCCAGCAACGACTGACAACTCTGCCTTGTTTTGCAAACAACGCAAACCAAGTGCGAACGCGAGTCGACGTTGAGCGTAATCACGATCGTCAGACTCTGCCGTGAATGATAGTGACCTATCAAGACAAAGCACTAATCCACGCGTGTGTGCGTCTTGTTGCGGACGTACCATCAGCTGTGGCGAGCGTGCTGAAGCGCGCCAGTCGACTAGATGTCGCGAATCACCGGCCTGGTATTCGCGACGATTAACTGAGCGCTGTTGAGCTGCACGTGCTGCCGCTGAATTTGAGTAATCAGCATAGCGATTATTTAACGGTACCTGCTGCAGTGCCGCAAAAAAATCTCTAGGAAACAATTCGTTTGTCATCAAAAAGTGGCTGGCCCTTAGCTGTACCGACTACCTCGCCATCTGTGAACGCCAAAACACCATGCAAGTAAACTTGCTGCGGGAAAGCACGAAGGCATTGCTTATCATACGGGCTCCAACGTGAACGCGAAGGCAAATTGGCTGCATCGACCTCAGAACTTAGGCTTGGGTCGGCGATAACTAAATCGGCATCTGCGCCAACAGCGAGTCGTCCTTTTTGGTGGAAGTCGAATTCTTGTGCAGGACCTAAAGTGACGGCGTGCAACATGTGCTCAACAGCTACCCCGTGCTTGTCGGCGGCAGCAACTACGAGTGGCAACAACAAGTCGACCGAAGGAAATCCGGACGGCGCCTTAGCGTAGGGACGATCTTTTTCATCTAATGGGTGCGGCGCATGATCGGTGCCAATGCCGGCTAACTCGCGCTTGGCGATTAAAGACGCCAACCCCTGACCATCGGCAGCATACTTTATCGATGGGTTTACTTTAAAACGATTCTGAGAAATGGCGTGAGCTTGCTCGGCGTCTACGACTAGATAGTGTGGTGCGGTGGTGCCCGTAATGGGATGCCCTGCGGTTGCGGCATCAACGACTAACTGCGCTCCTTCGGCGGTGCTGATATGGAACACGTGTAACTCGCAGCCAACCTCAATGGCGACGTCAATAGCCTCACGAACGGACTCGACTTCGGCCTTCACCGAACGTCGCAAATCATGACGGATTCCGAGATCAGGGTCGTCGCCGATTTCGGCAGTTGCTGCATCCATGACGGCGTTGTCTTCGCAGTGCGCTACAACTTTAAGGTTGGCCTTTGCAGCCGCAGCGAACCAGCGCTTTAATGTTGCGGTATCTGCCACACCTCCGGCACCCGTTGAGCATCCTAAAAAACATTTTACCGCTGGACATAACTTAGCCAAAGCAGGTAAGTGTTCTAGTGATTCTTCAACTAGTGAGCCGTACGGCACGTAATCGACGAAAGACTTGCCGCGCAGAGTGTCGAGTTTTCGCTGCAACAGCTGCGGGCTACTCATCAACGGTGGATTATTCTGAATCTCACAAACTGTAGTTACCCCACCATGTAGTGCGCCCCGTGAACCGAAAGCATATCCTTCTTTACGCTCGAGACCAGGTTCGCGAAAATGTACATGGCAGTCAACCAAGCCTGGTAACAACCATTTCTGCTGGACATCGACTAGTTGTTCGTCGCCGACAACATTTAGACCTGAACCTATTTCAGTGATGATGCCATCAGCAACGCGTAAGCAATTGGCGTCGATGAAATCGTTTCCGTCAAAAATTGTTGCGTTAGTAAAAAGAAGAGATGTCATTGTTTTAACCACCACGGGTATGCATTTCGAGATGCGGGTCGGCTAGCAGTTCGTCAAGATTCATTGCGGGTTGACGCGACGGCATATTAGCACGCTCGACTGCAGCCTGCGCATCACGCTTGAGCCATAGATCGCGCCACAGTTGCAGTAATTGCTCATCACTGCCGTTGCGCAAAATGTCGCGCAAGTTTGTACCACTAGTCGCATAAAGGCACGAGTACCAATTGCCATCAGCAGTGACGCGGCTACGGTCGCAGTCGCCACAGAAGGCTTCACTCATAGACGCAATTATTCCGAACTCATAACCATTACTCAAGCGGTATAGTTTTGCCGGTGCTGAAACTGATTCGGGAGCAACCACTTCGATATCACCAAACCGACTTTCGAGAACTTGCAATATTTCAACCGCTGTAAACAACTTGTCGGAATTCCAATTAAGTGCGCCGCCGACATCC
>JAPYTC010000087.1 GCA_029941685.1 Planctomycetota bacterium
CACGTAAACAGTTTGACGCGAAACTGCCGGGTGTTTTTACGTCTTCACCATACATTTCTAAGGTTGCATCATCTTCATCACTGATGTCGGTAAGTTCAGGCACCGACATTTGCATGCGATACGCCATTTCGTATTGCGCAATTCGTGAGCGCACTTCAGGGTCGAATGAACGCTGATACTCAAGCTCATTCATTTCTGCAACCATGTCGAGCATTTTGCGGCGGTCGCCACGGTTGACACCGGCAGGGTTGTTGAGGTACAGCACAGGGTCGTCACCGGCGCGTAATTTACAACCTTGATGTTCGCTCGGCAAGAATCCTGAGCCCCACATGCGTGCGGATAAAGCTTGCATGTTGCCGGCACCTTGAGACAACATCACCACAAAAGCGGGCAAGTTGGCATTGGCGCTTCCTAAACCGTACGACATCCACGCGCCAAAAGAGGGGCGACCGACTTGCGGAGTGCCGGTGTTAAAGAAGGTGAGGGCCGGTTCGTGGTTAATCGCATCGGTATGCATTGAGCGAATTAAACACATGTCTTTCGACAATGACGCGGTGTGTGGCAACAACTCAGACAACCACACGCCGTCTTGATTGTTGGCGTATTTATTGAACTTAAAAACCGACGGTGCCACCGGAAAACGCGATTGTCCGGAAGTCATGCCGGTTAGCCGTTGTCCTTGACGAATCGACTCTGGCAAATCTTGGTTGTAGTATTTTTGTAACCCCGGTTTGTAGTCGAACAAATCAAGCTGACTTGGCGCGCCTTCCATGTGCATATAAATCACACGCTTAGCAGTTGGCTTGAAATGAGGGCCTGTTGTTGGCAAGGCGTTATTCATTCCGAGTAGGTCAGGGCCGAGCAGGGAATTTAAGGCTAGACCTCCGATGCCAGCGGCGCCTACGCCAAAGAAACGGCGTCGGGTTATCAGTAAGTCGTGGTCGTCCATTTAGTTTTGATTAATCACTTCATCTAAAGAAAGGATAGCATTAGCCATCATGGTGTAGGCCGCTAAAGTAGTTGGCGGCAAAGATTTATCAACAGGCGCTTCGCCATACATCAGTAATTGATCAGCGTCGTCGGGCGCGTCGTCAAACTTGGCTTGCATCTGCCCTAAGGTCGCATAAAGCAAGCCCGTTTCATGAGTCGATGGCGAGCGCCCAGTGCACGTTTTAAAGAGCTGGTTTAGACGCCAGTGCTGTACTCCTGTGACTTGCGGAGTTTCAAGGTTGAGGATGTTCTGCGCCAAGACGCGTGCAGCCTCAACATACTGCACATCATTCCATAACACTAATGCCTGCAGAGGTGTATTGGTCGTGCCACGGCTGATAGTGCAATACTCGCGAGTTGGAGCATCAAAGGTAAGCAAAGCTGGTGGCGGTGACGAGCGCTTCCAGTAAGTGTAGAGTGAGCGTCGATATAAATCATCGCCATCTCCGCGTACGAATTTACTGGTATTCGATTGCGGCATCGCGACTTCTGACCACAGCCCATCCGGCTGATAAGGCTTGACGCTGACGCCACCGACTTGTTCGACTAGTAATCCCGACAAGTACAAAGCTTGGTCTCGAATTTCTTCGGCACCTAAACGGCGACGCGGAAAATAACTCAGTAGTTCCACCTCATTATCATTGTGCAGTGCAGCTTGTTGATACACATTAGAGGTGTAAATGATGCGCAACATATGTTGCACGTCCCATCCGCTTTCCATGAACTCGACAGCGAGCCAGTCAAGCAACTCGGGATGTGTAGGCCACGCTCCTTGTAAGCCGAAGTCGTCGGGTGTTGACACAATGCCTCGCCCAAAGATCATTTGCCATAGCCGGTTGACATAAACGCGTGCCGTCAACGGATTGTCATCGTGGATAAGCCACTGTGCTAATCCTCGACGGTCGTTCGGTGCGCCAGCAGGTAATTCGCCCAACTCAGATGGGATACCACGTTCAACCGGACGCTCTTTATCGGGCATGTCATACTCGCCACGGATGAGGACATATGCCTGTCGTGGTTCATCTAATTCACGCATCACCATGGTTTTCGGAACGGAGGCCTCTAGCGCGGTTAAATCGGTATTGTGCTGCGCAAGGCTTTGCGTTTGTGCGCGGTAGTCAGAAGAATGCAATAAGCGCCAATCGTCAGACAACTTATCGCGCAAGCCCACCACACCGTCGTCCAAAACGTTTTCGGGCGCTAAGGCCCACACCAACGTTTCACTCAATTCATCAAGCGGCGGACGTTGCGACCAATACATGCCACCAGTGCCGCCGGTATTGATTATTTTCATGACTACGGTATTTAATCCCTGCACTAAAGACAGGGTTACTTTTTCTTGGTCGGGAACAGCGCCACGGTCAATACGGTTTTCAAATACCATTTCACCATTCAAAAACAATTGCATACCATCGTCACTGCCCATCGATACCTCAAGTTCACGTGCGGACGGTGCAAACAAACGCTTGCCGGCAAAACTAATTTTTTCACCGGCTGGCAAACCGTTAAACACTTCGTTGTCTTTGACTTTGTCAACTAGCACCCATGAGTATTGATCGGGTTCGTACTTTTTGTCAAAATCAATTTGCGCATCGGCTTCCGGTCCGAAAATTTCGTCATAGCCCGAGTAACGATCTTTAGGAGTGTAAGGCCAAGTGCCGTACCAGCGTGATGTCGCCACAGGTAGGGCAGCTAGAGTAGTGGCGCTGAGACTCGCGCTGCTTATTTTTATTTCGCCGTAAACGTGCTCATCATAAATAGACTGGTAAGACAGTTTGATTTTAATTTCACTGCCGCCAGCAAAACCGAAATCGGCGTCGGCTAGCAGTAATAAATTGCGTCCACCTTCGACTTGATGCGCAGCTGGCGCCCAACCTAATTTGGTGTCGTTGTCTATTACGTTGACCGCATTCCAGTCGGCGTTGTCTTGTGAATAATCGGCATATGCCCAGTTGAAAGTAATGGCGTAGGATTGACTTGGGTCGGCCAATGAAACGCATTCGGCTTCGACTGTGGATATTACCACGTTGCCATTATTTGCGCGACCGTTGCTGAATTCGAACAATAGCAAACGCGATGTCGCATCATTTACCTGTAAAGTAATGAAGTGTTCATCTTTCGCAGGACTTGGGCCACTAACGCTTACTGCATTGCCGTCATGAATGGTTAATTCTGAATCAGTACTCGAACTAGCAGCAGTAACTTTAGAACCTTGCCACTGGACTGAGAAATCATGCTTTGCATCGAAAAGAAACTGCTTAAATCCATCGGCGTCTTCGGTGCTTGGCTTGTTAAGCATCGCCTCAATAGCCGCGATGTCTACACCTAACTCTTCAATGCGTGTTCGCTGCATTGCACTCGGCACCGCCAGCATTGGCTCAAATGCACGCGTTGGGTTATCACCTTCTTGCGTGTACAAACCCGGTTCGTCTATTGAATTAAAATAGGCGAACATACTGAAGAAATCTTCTTGGGTAATGGGATTAAATTTATGATCGTGGCAACGTGCGCAACCCATAGTTAAACCCAAAAACATTTCACCCGTAGTGCTGGTGCGCTCGGCCGCATACTCAACTAGATATTCTTCGTCAATCGCTCCGCCTTCGTCGGTGATTGCGTGATTACGATTAAAGCCACTTGCTACTTGTTGCTGAATGGTGGCGCCATCAATCAAATCGCCCGCAAGTTGCTCGTAAGTAAACTGATCGAAGGGCATATTGCTGCGATAAGCCTCTAAAATCCAATCGCGCCACTTCCACATTTGGCGCCCGGCATCAGTGTGCGTGCCGATGGTGTCGCCATAGCGCGCGGCATCAAGCCAAGGAGTCGCCATGCGCTCGGCATAACGTTGCTGGTAGATAGGAGTGCTGAACAGTTTGTCGATACGCTGAGACTGACTTAGGTCGGCAAAGGAATCGTATTCCTCTAAGGTTGGCGGCAAGCCGGTAACGTCTATGAACAGCCGGCGGATTAAAGTCGCATCATCGGCCTTAGCGCCGTATTGCTTGATAAAAAAGTCAATGGCGTTTGCATCAGCAGCTACTTCAACTTTGGATGGCAGCACAAAGGCCCAGTGCTTTTGATATTCAGCGCCTTGCTTAATCCAGGTGTAAATCAAATCGCGTTGTGCAGCCGTTAGCTGATCATGCACTTTACTGTCTAAAGGCGGCATAATGTCATCTGGATTATCAGTTGAAATACGCTGCCACAACAAACTACCTTCTGGATTACTTGGCACAATCGCAAAACCGTTTTCGCGTTCGGCGGTTGCAAACTCAAATTGGTCAAGGCGCAATTCTTCTTTGCGCGATGATGGGTCACGTCCGTGGCAAGTGAAGCATGAGCTCGACAATATCGGGCGAATATCGCGTGAGTATTCAACCTGCTGGGCTGAGCAAATTAGGTACAGGAGAATCGCGCTAAACATGGCTACTTATTAAAATGCCATTCGTGCATTGTTGCAATGTCAATCTTGTCATTTAACAAGGCACGCACTGCTGCAATTGGAATAGGCCCTTGCTTGAGCACAGAATCATGAAATTCTTTGAGCGTTAGCGCCGATTTTTTCACTAACTCATCGGCCAATGCGCGTAGTTGCAATCCACCCAACATATAAGCTGCCTGATAAAGTGGGCCGTATCCTGCTTGTACCGAGCGGCGCACTTCAGCTTCGGCGTTGAGGCGTTCGTGGCCAACGCGGTCTACTAAAAAATCTACGCATTCTTGCGGCGACCATTTGTTTAAATGAAAATTCAGCGAGAAGATGATGCGAGCGCAACGATGTGAGCGCCAAAATAACATACCTACTTTGTCGAGTGCGTTTTGTGGGAATTCTAAATCCCACAGTAGCAACTCCCAGTACAGTGCCCAGCCTTCGACGTAAAACGGTGTATAAAATTGTGAACGTTGGGTATTCCAGCGTTTCGCCATGTAGCTTTGTAAATGATGACCAGGAATTAACTCGTGATGCACCGTCGCACGAGAAAAATGACGGTTGTTGCCGAGCATCGACTTCATTTTTTCTGCGTGTGTCATTCCATCGGTAGGGTAAGAAATACTAATTACCTCACCACCCGTAAAGTAAGGGCTAATCTTCTGCCGTTCCGGCGTCATCATCTGCATGCGCCATACTTCATCAGCCAGATCTGGGATGGTGATTAAATCACGCTCTCGCAAAAAATTAACCGACTCGTCATGCAACTCTTGAATCATCCGTGGTTGTTCGCCCGGAGCAACGTGCATTTCTTTTGATAAATCTAAAGCAGCGCTCCATGAGTCAACATTGAGCTCATCCATTACCTTCTGCTTTTCGTTCTCACACCAAGCAAATTCGCGTTTGGCTATTTCGATTAACTCATCCGGAGAATACGGAACCATTTCAAAGGTCAATTGCTTCAGTAAAGCATCATTGCCAATCGGGTCACCGATGATGGCGTCTTCGTCGCTCTCAAACAACTCGCGGTACTCTTCAATTTTTTCAATCAAAGTGTTGTAGGGTTGATGGCACCACCAAGTAAACAGTGGGTCATAATCCATTCCGAAGTCGAACCAGTTCTCGAGATTACCTAAGTAATCACCAAGCAAATTGTGAATTCGCCGCGCTCGCACTGCATCAACCTCGGGGTTTTCTTCAACTAGCCGGTCAAATGCCGCAACGCCAGCACTAAGAATACCCGCCGCATCCTCGGCATCCGTAAGTTCGCGACGCGCCTTATTTTCAAGCAGCGTATTTAGTGTATTCAGCGGCCACACATATTGGTAGACATCTTCATGCTTATCTATTCGTAGGTTTAGCGCTGCCTTACGCGATTCAATATGATTGGCTAACAACACCAAATCGATTCGGTCTTTGCGCGACAACTCGCGTAGCATTGCGATGTTTACCCAACGTAGCCATTCATTTTCGAAATCGATAAGTCGCTGATGACTAATTCGTGATAAAGGAATATTCCAGGTGCGCCGTAAGGCAGACTGTCCGGCATCGTATTGAATCAACAAATCGCTAGCGCTCGCATCGTCTGGTGGCCGCGAATCACTAGGCAAGGCGCCAGCTTCTTCTCCCACAACTTCAAGGGCATATTTATGCAAAAGCAACCCCAACTCATTGAACTGCGCATCAGATATATTGATTCGCGCCTTCTTCAATCCCTGCATAAACCACGCACGCTCTTCGGGCATCATAGGGCATCCGACATTGCCATTAGGCCCAGTAGCATTCGCCAATACATTTTTTTCGGCATCGGTAAACACGAACCATGGCATACCTAAATTCTCGTTATTTTTTAGCCTGGCGCAGACTTCTTGGCCATTCAGCATGCTTGATTCGTTAATCGTGACCAATATAAAATCAGTTTCAAGAATTGAAAGCACTTCATCGCGTCCGAGGAACTCCTCGAAGATATCGCACCAGCCTCAGTAGTCGGATCGCAATTCGACAAACACATTCTTATGATCGACGATAGCTTGTTGGTATGCAGCATCTAACACCTTTTCGGCGTCTTGTTGCTGCGCAAAACTAGCAAGAGTAAAGAGGGCGCTGAGTACAAGTTGCATGGCACTACTATATACTAAAAGCGTGAAATCACTAATCGTAACCCTCGTCATTTATAAAATTGTGTTGCTCAGTATCGGCTACTGGGCATCCAGGCGCAGCCACGACGGTGCCGACTTCTATTTGGGCGGACGCGGTCTCGGTCCATGGGTCGCTTCTATTTCTTCGGCGGCAAGTTCTTCATCTGCTTGGACATTACTTGGAGTAAGTGGCGTGGCATTTACCTACGGCATGTCAGCAATTTATATTTTCCCAGCGTGTCTGGCCGGCTTCGCGCTGAATTGGTATGTACTCGCGCGTCCGATGCGTAAGTTATCACTAGAGCAGGGTTCCGTGACCCTGACTGCGCTTCTTGCTGATGGGGCAACGCCGAAAATTGCACGACTGATTACGATTAGCGCCTCAATCGTAATTTTACTCTCACTCGGGGTGTACGTTGCTTCGCAATTCCAGGCAGCGGGTAAAACATTTGCCGAGACTTTAGACATGAACTTTAAACACGCGGTCATTATTGGCGGCGGAGTCGTTTTTTTATACACTTTAAGCGGCGGATTTTGGGCGGCATCGGTTAGCGATTTGATTCAAGGATTGGTCATGGCACTTGCTGCAATCATTGTGCCCTTATTTGCGCTTATCGAAGTCGGTTGACTATCCGAAATGTATCACGGTCTCGGCG
>JAPYTC010000088.1 GCA_029941685.1 Planctomycetota bacterium
ACTTTGCCGAGTGGCGCTATCCGCATGGATGCCGAGGCAATGAATCACCTCGCCGCAGATCAAGGCGACTTGGCTTATGTCTGTGACAAGCGTAAGTGGCTTGGCGGCTTGCGTTCGGCACATGCGCACTTTGATGGCGCGCACCAACTCGGCGAAACGGTTTTATTGTCGCAAGAAATATACGACAACGGCCACTTTTTAGAGGGTAAATTGTTGGTCGTAGAGAAAGAGTTTTAAACTACTCTACATCGAATCCCAGTCGTCAGGAATTTCTTCGCTGGCTGGGTAACAATGTTCGTCCGTCGGAAAATCACCGCTACGCAAATCGTCTTTTAATGTGCCTAGAGCCTCACGAATCGTATCTGCGAGGTGAGCGTAACGTTTGGCAAATTTAGGTACTGGGCCTGTAGTTAAGCCAACTACATCGTGGAAGACCAAGATCTGCCCGTCGCAGCCACCACCAGCGCCAATGCCAATCGTAGGAATCGTTAAGCGTTGGCTGATGCGCGTTGCAACAACTTCAGGTACTCCTTCTAATACTATTGCAGCAGCACCACATTCTTGAGCAGTGAGCGCGTCTTCGAGCAACTGCTTAGCAGCGGCTACGGTTTTTCCTTGAATTTTGAAACCACCACGAGCGTTAATGGATTGTGGCAATAAACCAAGATGGGCAATCACCGGAATGTCGGCTTCGACTAATGCGTCGATGCGTTCGAAACGCGGTCCTTCAATTTTGACTGCTTGCGCGCCACCTTCGCGCACCAAGCGCAAAGCATTGGCAATGGTTTCTTGGTTAGAAACATGATAAGTACCGAACGGCATGTCGGCGACCACTAGTGGACGGTCGACCGCGCGCTTGACCGCACGTGTCGCGGAAATGATTTGATCGATGCCGATTTTTAAAGTGCTCGCGTGGCCCAACACTACATTAGCCATCGAATCGCCAATCAAAATTAGGTCGAAACCGGCTTCGTCGATGAGGCGCGCAGTGGGGTAATCATATGCGGTTAAGCACAAAATCTTTTGTCCCCTAGCTTTGCGTTGCAGCAAGCCAGGTACAGTAACTTTGGATGGCAGTTGACGTTCGGTTGTTTCAGAAGTCGGGCCATAAGTTGTTGGGGATTTCGGTTTATCCATTTGGTTGGCTATATTGTACTTCACACCCATTAAAAAGGCTGTGCTATTCTGTGTTGATGTTAACGGCCATCCCTCTAGCGCTTAGCCTCCTGCTAGCAGCTCCTCAGCTGCAAAATGGGGATACTGCGTTACAGCAGTCTTCCGCACTTAGTGATTGGCTAGAATCGCGCTCAGGTGACTGGCAATCTAATGTTAGCCAGCAGCAAAGCGTGAAATTTGGTTTGCAGGTTGATATGTTTATGGCAATAACCGAAAAGGCCGATGCTTTCGACCAATACAATCGTGTGCGTTTGCGTTCTTTGGTCTTTAACGCTCAGCAAAATGTCCATTTCGGCGTGCTGTTCGGCAGTTTTGCTATCGGTGATTATGACGACTTCGACGAAGTAGTGGTGCCGCAACTCGGCATTATGTTTAGTGATATCGGTTTTGGCTTGCCAGGTACCACTGATCTGCAAGTCGGTCGCTACTTTGCTGATGTTGGCGCTTTCAATTCTTATCTGCCCTCTGACTTTGCTGCGCCTCATCTAGATGGCACGCGACGTAGCTTTCTTGGAGGAAACTTGTCTTTGCTCGGACTAGAATTGCAAAATAACACCTATTTGAATAATGGCCACTTTCACTTCTCGTTTGGTGTTGCTAGCGAGCGTCAGAGCTTAGACTTTGAGAACTTTGATTCTGCCGTAGTCACCGCCTCAAATGCCGATCAGCGTTTTAGTGCTAGTAACTGGTTAGCTACAAGCCGTGCAAGTATGCAATTCGATTTTAGTGATAATAACTCAATGCGCATCGGTGCTACCGCGATTGCTTCTCCGGCTGAGATCGTATTTACCGATGTTGGCTTGGCAGATCCCGAACGCGCAGAGATTGAGCACAATAACTTTGGTGGAGAGCTAGGTTTTGTCTTTAATACAGGCAAGAATCGTTCTCACGAACTGTCCTTCGAAGTCTGGACCGACGACCGCCAGTACCGTGACTCACTCGGAATGTATCCTTATTCTTTGAGCCGTGGCGAGTGGGGCATGTACCAATTTAACTACGACGAAAAATGGTCGTTAGGTGCTCTGGGATCACGCTACGACGTACTCGGCTTGGCAGCAGGCGATGCTGATGCCCATCACCATTCAGCGTGGTTGAGCTACTCTCCAGGTTTTGGTGGGGCGGTCACTTTGTTTGGCACTCATACCAACCCGGGGCAATTGCTTGAAAAGTATTTCACTGTCGGTCTAGAGCTTAGCCTTATCATTGGTCGCTCGCAGACGCGCAGCTACAGTCGCTGGTACTAACAGAGCTTTTCAAATACCGCTGTCGAGTCAACGACTTCACCATCGGGCATCAACTCAGGTGGGGCGATAATAAGTGGTCCTAACTCGGCGCGACTTGGGCGGCGTCCGTGAGACCCTTTGACTAGACTGGCGTCGAGCGGCACAACGTTCATGGTGTAACGTAAGCCCAACATTTTTTTAATTAGCTTGAACGCAACACGCAGTTTGGCGAATTGCAATTGCGGGTCTAAAAACAATTCGCATGGATCGTAGCCGGGCTTGCGATGAATCTCGACGCAGCGCGCAAAATCGGGTTCGGCCTGATCGTCGAGCCAGTATTGATAGCCGAGCCAGCTTCCTTGTTCCGCGGTGACAATTAATTCGCCACTACGGGGATGATCTAGTTCTGGAATGTCTTGGCGTGCAACCACGCTTTCGATGCCTTCTGCATCACTTAATAGATCGCGCACCTCGTCGATGTCGTCGCTGTCTTTGACATAAATATGCGCGACTTGGTGGTCGCAAACAGCAAAGGCGCGTGAGTTTCCGGGGTCAAGTAACGAGCCGTTTTTTGCGTGATGAATTTGCAGTAAACCAGCTTGGTTTAGAATTTGGTTGGGGAGTACGCAGTTGTTAACGTTTTCAATTCCATATTCGCTCAGTACAATGACTTTGGTGTCGTCGCTAAGTTGCAACAAAGGTGAAAGTGCGTCGTCAAGCTCACGGCATGCTTGTCGCGCTTGCTCTGAGTCCGGACCGTGGCGCTGTAAATCATAGTCAAGGTGCGGTAAATAGCTAAGATGCAAACCATAAGGATGGTTTTTTAGGTGCAATAGGGTGGCATCAATAATCCATTGCGTGCTTTTGATATTGGCGTTTGGTCCCCAGAAGCTGAACAAAGGAAATTCTCCTAGCTGGCGATTCATTTCCTCGCGTAACTGTGGTGGAAAGGCGTGGATGTCTGGGCCTTTACGCCCGTCAGCGTAGTAGGTCGGCCGTGGAGTGATGCTGTAATCTGCATCACTCGGTAAGTTAAACCACCAAAACAGTTGATGGGTTTGGCCATCTTTATCACCAGCGTTCGCCGACCGCCAGCGCTTAAATATAGACTCGCCATTATCCGTAATGAGCTTGACGGATTGCCGCCAAAACCAAACTTCGCTCAGTTGGCGATGATACCAACCATTGGCCACAGCGCCATGTTGAGCGGGGGTAGTACCCATCAGCATGTTCGCTTGTGCGGTGCAGGTTACAGCCGGGAAGGCCGCGCGAATGTGCTTTTGCTCCTGTTTTTGAGCGAAGCGCTGCAGATTAGGCATGGTACCGCTTTCAAGCAAATGCTGTGTAAGTCCAACAATGTTTAGCACTATGGTTTTAGCCATTAGATTTTTTGGTTGAGTGGTCACTTAGGTACTCATGAACTTTCTCTGGCGGAAGAGGTGGCGAGAATAAATACCCTTGAGCTACACTACATCCCATAGCTAGCAAAGTCTGGCGTTGTTCTTCGGTTTCGACTCCTTCGGTAATCACGCCAAGGTCAATTTCCCGCGCCAATTCGATGATTGAAGTAATGACTTTGACACCAGTGCTCGAGTTCTCCATGCCAACAACGAATGAGCGATCTACTTTTAATGAAGTAGCGGGCAGGTCATTTAAGTAACTAAGTGAGTTGTAGCCAGTTCCGAAGTCATCGAGTGCAATCTTAAACCCCATTTCGCGCGCTTTATGAAGCAGCGGCACCACTTCTTGATTTGGATTCACTGCTTCACGTTCGGTGATTTCAAGTTGTAGTAAGTGTGGTTTAATATCGTAGTTGTTGACAAGGCGCTTTACACTTGGCAAGAAACTGTCCTTTTCTAGTTGGCTTGATGCTACGTTAACACTGACATATAGCTCTTGAAAATCATCACTTAACAAATGACAGTCGCGCAATAACTTACATGACTTACGTAACATGATGTTGCCAAGTTCTTCGATGAGCCCATATTCTTCGGCAATCGGAATGAACTCGCTCGGCGGAATGAACTGCCCCGGAGATGTTTCCCAGCGCGCCAATGCCTCGAAACCAATGGGGTCGTTAGTTTCCATGTTAACAATGGGCTGCAACCAAGCCTCGATAGAGTCTTCGAGGATAGCCTGTTTTAACTGCTCACTAAGTTGCCATGAACTAAGAGCTTCAGAAGCCAAGGATGGGTGAAACATGCACTCGGTGTTGCCTCCTCTTTTGCTCGCTAAGACGCATGCCGTTTGTGCTTCGCCCAACCAATCTTCAGCAGTCGATTGGCGCGCTTCGCTGCGCGCAACGCCGATGCTACAGGTAATGTTCAGCTGACTGTCTTCAAGAAACAACGGTTGCTCAAACTCAAGTTGTAGTTTCCGTGCTAGTTCTAGGGCTTGCTCGTCGTTTTCTGGGTCTTCGACGAGGATGCCAAAATCGTATTCGGCTATGTGTGCAAGGTGGATGTCACCTGAAAAATAACTAAGCAGGCGGTCACTAGTCTGCCGCACCATTTCGTGCATTGCCGCTAACCCTATAGCACTATGCAGCGGGGCAGTGCGATTTACTGCGACAACGAATAAATAGCCCTGCTGAACGATGCCACGTTGAAAACGCTCTTGAAAGTTGATAATTTTTTCCACAAATAAATCGTGGTTTGGCAACCCCGTAACATTGTCGTATAACTTTTCTCTTGCAAGACGCTCTTCTAGTTTAGTACGGTCACTAGTGTCGACAGCGGTTACTACAATTGACTTGACGTTAGAGTCGCTGTCACGCACAACTGTAAAGTGACCGTCAAAAATTCTGTTACCAATAGTGAGTTCAGTGTGGAAGTCATCCCCTTCGAGAGATTGCGATAGATGGTCTTGGAATGAGTTGTTGTCCGGAAAAGCTTCGCCTACAGTCTTGCCGAGTAGATCTGCGCCAATAAAGCCTGCTCGTGCTAATGCACGCCCTTGAGCATATTGCACAATACCTTTGGCATTGAATACGAGCATAGCTACTGGAGCATACGCAATCATGTTCTGGAAATTGCGCTGGCTGTCGCGAATCGCTTGCTCTGCTTGAAGGTGCGATAATTCAGAAGCGAGCATTTCGGCGACAATGTTAAGAGAGTTGTGCTCTTCTTCAGACCATTTGCGGGCTGAGATGGTCGCTCCAATTTGCAAGTAGCCAAGAACGTGGTCGCGACTAATTAGTGGCACAACAAGCATTGACTTCGTTGCAGAATCAATCAGTTGCAGGCGCAGATTTTTGCTGGTGCGCGGGATGTCGTTGATGGTGTTGATGAGTATCGGAGAGCGTGACTTTGTTTTGCCGCATAGCCACGGGAAGTCGAGGCAGCTGAGGTTCTGCAAGTCGTCGAATTGCTCGCGGATTCCGTTTTTGCACCACTCATTGATACACGAGAAAGTATTAGCGTCATCTTCAAACATTAAAATCGATGCACGTTCTACCGCATAGAATTCGCCGATTTTCTCAAGCGCAGAATAAACAGCATCATCTAGGTCTTCTTGGGTGCTACCAATGAAAACATTTGAGATCTCCATTAAGTTTTTGTTGCTCGTTGCGCGATATTGCATCAAGCGATATTCACGGCGACCTATTTCTAGTTGGTCGAGCAACTCGTCTGCGCGTTGGCGAGACTTACGTGACGCTATGACCTGAATAATCATTATCGCCAAACTTGCACCAGCAAGAATTTGGGTAAATAGTAAGACGAGGCTTTCGGAGAACATTAACTTGAAGGCTTTAAGTTTAGTAACGGCTGTGAATCTTCAACATCGTCGCCATCTGCGATTCGATAGTCGCCAACAACAGCGGTTTGCGGGTTTCCGGGGGCCGGTATCCATTTTATAGGACTAAAAGTTTTCATGACTTCTAAAAGACCAATAGTTTTCCCTGCACGGATTTCTTCTCCTGCCTCTACGAAGGCGTCTGCATCGGGCGATGGTCGGTGGTAGAAGCGACCGGCTTGTGGCGACAACACGCACAATTCGGAAGAGTCATCGGTGGTTACTTCTGCAATTGCGTCTTGAGCATCAGCAACGTCGACCAGCGATGCTACTATTTGTTGATATTCAATTCCGCGGCCAAGTGCAATATTGTCGGCGAACACGATACGATACCGTACGCTTGAAGGTAAGACTAGTTGGTGACGCACACCCAAAATGCTAATCTCGGCAACCGTGTCACCGTTCCCAATGATGTCGCTGTTGTCCGCCAAAGAAATTATTTTTCCGACAGCAGGCGAACATAATGATGGAACCCCGCCAATGTCTTTTAATAATAGTTGCAGTGCCATTAAGCGTCTCCGTGCAGGGCAGCAATGTCGTGCATCGACCAAATGCGCGGATTTTTTACGCGACGGTTAGCCTGTGCTTGGTATGAAGCCTCAATCAAACAACTTAGCCACGGACGGATTTCGTCCGGATTGATGATGTCATCGGTGTCACGTTGACTTGCAGCCTTATACGGGCACATGTCACCTTCGATGCGTTGTTCGGTAGCCGCCATACCTTTAGCAATCTTTTCGCGCTCTTCTTCGCTGTCGGCAACGATTTCGAAATTGTCATCGAGCTTAGTGTTGAAGGCGGCGATTGCCAAAGTACGTCCTTCCATAACGGATTGACGTGCGATAGTTGTCGAAAGTTGCACGACTGGATCGTAAGGCAGGCCGGCCATCGCGTAATATCCGGCGCCACTTGCCTTGCGCAACAAGATGGTAAACATCGGCACATCGTTAGTGCTGTTGCTGTAAATTAAATTCGAACCATATCCGAGAAGTCCGCGTGCTTCGGCT
>JAPYTC010000089.1 GCA_029941685.1 Planctomycetota bacterium
GTTTTGTGACATCAAGAAAATTGTCTATTAAAATTTGCCCCTGCGGACTAAGTATTGACTCAGGGTGAAACTGCAAGCCAAACCACGATTTTGACACATGCTCAACCGCCATTATCGTACCATCCTCCAACCAAGCTACCTTACGCAATTCAGCCGGCAACGTTGACTCACTTGCCGTCAGCGAATGGTATCGCCCCACTTCAAGCGGAGTCACCACACCGGCAAACAACTTAGCGGAGTCGTCAAACTTGGCAATAGACGACTTGCCATGCTTGGGCTGGTCATCGACAAACAACTCGCCGCCACAAGCTTCAACAATCGATTGATGGCCCAAACAACCACCGATCAGCGTATTGTCAGCGTCAATTTTTTCAAGCAGCTCTAGGCAAACTCCGGCCCCGCGTGGGCGCCCTGGCCCTGGACTTAATATTACAGCGCGTGGTTCTAAGGCTAACAACTGCTCGACTGATTGCACATCGTTGCGAATCACCTCGACCTCAAATCCGCGCCCCGCCAACATGTGGTAGAGGTTGTAAGTGAAGGAATCGTAGTTGTCGATGAGCAGTAGCATTACCAATGCAAATGATAACGCAGCGCAAAAGTATTGGAGTCGTCGCTAAAACCATCGCTACCACGCCCAATCTCAAACTGCAGCTTACTGCTCTCGTTCAAATAATAACTGATATCGAAGGCGTAATCGTCAATGACATTCATCAACGGCAGGTATTCGATCATATCCACATGCGTCGCACGGACGGCCACCTCTACTCCACCACCCTGTTCTGGGAAATCAAAGAGCGATCGGTTGATGTTGTATTCGCGGTTTTCGCCGTTAAACATATAACTCGCTTGAATGGTAAACGATGTCGATTCAGTTTCGTCGATCAACAGCGCTTGAGATTCTGCCTGCGCAGTAAACGCGCCATGTTGATATAGGCTTTCGATATCAAACAATAATATTTCGGCGCCCTGAAAAAACTCGTCGGACTTGCGCACGGCGAATGATGAGCCGATGTGCCAGAACAAATCTTCATCAGTGTCGGAGAGTAGCAGGGTGGTAAAGCGCGCAGTGATTGCATTGCGGTAGATACCCCAAGCTAAATGCGCGTCGTCGTTCAGAGTCAGATAATTGGCAAAGCCAATACTGTGATCGGCGGTAAGCATGGTGGCGCTTGAACGCTCTAAGAAATTAACCTGGTGACTACTGTGACTATTTTCTAAGCCAAAAGGTTCTTTGAAATAACCAATCTCCATTATGCCCCAGGCATGCTCAAACGAAATAAGCAATTCATGTAGCGACGACTCACCTTCGTCAAGGTCGTTATTAATGCTGAAAATGTAATTAGGGCCATCGCCTAATGTGCCCTCAACCCCGAGACGTAAGCGACGTAAATCGAAATCTTCATTGCTTACATCAGCGTCAATCTTTCCTGCAAACTCGGCGGTGTTTTGCTGGCAACACAACAAACCCAAAAAAACACTAGCTATGATCATTTTTTTATCGCTCGTAAAACTCTATCTAAAATCTGCCACGCCTCTATGGGTGGCAACTCATTTAAGTTTAAACTTTCGAGCTCGGACAATAACTCACTATCACCGTCATTCTTTTTCATCAAATCAAACAGTGATGGTTGAACAACCGCGACTTGATCAACCGCAGGAACATTTTTGCTTTGACCGTGTAATATCTTGCGAGACAAACCTTCTTCGTCATTTTCTAAACGCTGAAGGATCTCTTGTGAGCGCTGTAAAACTTTGCGGGGTAAGCCCGCGAGTTGCGCAACGTGAATGCCGTATGAACGATCGGTGCCACCCTCTTCGATGCGATGCAAGAACACAATTTCTTCACCCCACTCACGGACGGCTACGTTTAGATTAACTCCGGCACTTAACTTGTCGGCTAAGTCGGTGAGTTGATGATAGTGCGTAGCGAACAAACAACGCGCCTGTAATTTATCATGAGTATATTCGCAAACCGCCCACGCGATTGCCAAGCCATCAAAAGTACTCGTGCCGCGTCCGACTTCGTCTAAGAGAAGTAACGAACGGTTAGATGCATTACGCAAAATGTTAGCCGTCTCGACCATCTCGACCATAAAAGTTGATTGGCCGCGACTAATGTCATCGCCAGACCCGAGCCTGGTGAAAATGCGGTCGACCAATGTCATCTCGACACTCTCGGCTGGGACAAAGCTGCCCATCTGCGCCAACAACACCACCAACGCGGTTTGACGCAAGTAAGTTGACTTACCACTCATGTTCGGACCCGTAATAATCGCCAAGCGTTTTTGACAATCCTCGCCCAACAAAGTGTCGTTCGGCACAAAAGCTTGGCCCAACAAAGCGTCTTCGACAACCGGATGGCGGCCTTCCTTAATGTTGAGGACGCCGCAACTATCGTCGTCAGCCCCAACAAATTGAGGACGTACCCATCTCTTTTCAACTGCAATTGTCGCCAACGATTGCAACACATCTAAGGACGCAATTGCTTGAGCGCATTTCGCCACAGATTGGGCATGTCCCAATACTTCGGCACGTAGAGTCTCGAACAACTCATACTCGATATCTTTTTGTTTTTCTTCAGCGCCTAAAACTTTATGCTCGTACTCTTTTAATTCAGGAGTGATGTAACGCTCGGCATTCTTCAAGGTTTGCTTACGGATGTAATCATCTGGAGCCTTGCTGGCAACGCCACGAGTCAACTCAATGTAATAACCAAAAACACGATTAAAACCAAGCTTCACTGGAACACCCAAGCGTGCACTTTCGCGCTGCTGCATCGCAGCCAAATAGTCTTTACCGCCTTGAGCAAGTTCACGAAGTTCATCCACTTCGGCATTAAAGCCCGCGCGAATTAAGCCACCCTCCTTAACCAACAACGGCGGGTCGTCAGTTAACGCCGAACGAATTTCACTCACCAATTTCGCATGCGGATCTAAATCATCACGTAATTCGCACAACTGAGCAGCATTCAACTCAACCAATTGCTCGAGTAACTCAGGCACTCGCTCGAGCGCTGAAGCCAAAGCAATAATATCACGTGGACCCGATCTCCCGCTCGCCAACTTAGCTGCTAAACGCTCAAGGTCGGCCATTCCTGATAAGGTCGATGCTAATGATTTGCGAACGTTAGAGTTTATAACCAATTCGTCGACAGCATCGTGGCGCGCAGTAATCGCGGCCCCATCAATCAGTGGTTCAAGTAACCACTCACGTAACAAGCGCGCTCCCATCGCGGTGCCACTACGGTCGATAGTCGCCAACAAAGTCCCTTGGCGCGAACCGTCTTGTTGGTTTTTTACAATCTCTAAAGTACGTCGCGTCGCTTGGTCAAGCAACAAATGTTGATGTGCACGATGCAATGACAACTCGCGCAATTGGTCAACGGCCGATTTCTGCGTATCGTGTAAAAAATCTAGCAACCCACCACAAGCAGCGATGATTTGTGGGGACCCTTCTATGCCATAAGCTTCGAGCGTCGAAACCTTTAATTGTTTACATAAATCGCGGTGCCCATTCTTGGCATCAAAATTCCATGGCATGCGCCATGAAACCGGAATGTCGTGTTGCGCTAACATCTCTTGCAACTGTTGCGCTAATTCGAACTGAGCACTTTCGTCACTGCTACTAAATTCCGGCAGCAACACTTCGGCCGGCTGAATGCGCGACACCTCTTCAAGGAAATCATCGACCTCACATGCCGAGCATCGGAATGCACCTGTCGACAAATCAGCCCACGCTAAACCGAGGCCATCGGCATTTGCTACATCAACGGCCAACACGAATAACGGCTCGCTGCCAACTAAACTGCTGTCGTCAACTAGCGTGCCTGGCGAAACCACGCGCACCACGCCTCGTTCAACAATGCCTTTGGCCTCACGCGGATCTTGTAGTTGCTCGCAAATTGCCACCGAATGCCCCGCGCGCACTAAACGTGTCAAATAACCTTCCATCGATTTAACTGGCACACCAGCCATCGGCACTTTTTTCGCCTTATCGCGCGTAACTAACGACAAACCAAGCTCTTTGGACGCCACCTTGGCATCGTCAAAAAACATTTCGTAAAAGTCACCCATGCGGAAAAACAGCAGCGCATTAGGATGTTTCTTTTTAGCAGCGTGAAATTGGCGCATCATTGGCGTCTCTTTCACACTCTCCGGGGATGTCGAGCTGGTCACGGTCTTTAGGATACCCTAACCATGTCCGCTAGGGTAGAATCTGCGCCCATGAGTGACCTACACGACATCACATTTTCAGATGCACAACTCGCCTGGAAAGCCAAGGCTAAAGAGATTGCCATCGAGCACCTTCTACCCAATGCCCTAAAGCACGACAGAGAAGAAAGCTTCAACGAAGTAGCATTCGCTGCAGCGTGCGATGCCGGCATGCTCGGCGTCTGGATTCCAAAAGAATACGGTGGCAGCGACGACGGCATCCTCGCTTTGGCGTTGATGGTTGAAGAATTCTCGAAAGCTGACCCAGCATTTGGCGTGGCCTTTGCAGTTAATGCTCTCGGTTCAATCCCAATTATCGTTGGCGGCACTGACGAACAGAAAGCCAAGTACCTACCTAGCGTTGCAAAAGGTGAAGCTTCATGTGCGTTCGCGCTGTCCGAAAAGTTCGCTGGCTCTGACGCTGGTGGCCTTTCAGTAATGGGCACCAAAAACGACGACGGTTGGGTACTCCAAGGCGAAAAGAAATGGACGACTAACGGTTCACGCGCTAACATCATTACTTGCTTCGCAGTAACTGATCCAGAATCACGTTCGCGTCGCATCTCTGCTTTTATCGTTGAAAGCACCGACCCAGGCTTCTCAATCAAAAAGCTCGAAAACAAAATGGGTATTCGCGCAGTGCCAGTAGCCGAAACTATTTTCGATAACGTACAACTCTCAGACGACCGCTTGCTAGGTGGTAAGCCTGGTTTGGGTTTCAAACACTCAATGATGACGCTCGACCTAGCGCGTCCAGGTGTTGCTGCTCAAGCAGTCGGAACTGCCGCAGGAGCGCTTGAATTAGCTGTTACCTACGCCGGGCGCCGTAAGCAATTCGGTCAACCGATTGCAGGTTTCCAAATGATTCAGGCGATGTTAGCCGATATGGCACAGCAAACTGAAGCAGCGCGTTGGTTAACTTACGCCTGTGCAGCTAAAGCTGATGCGGGTGCCAAGAACGTAACTAAGATTGCGGCGATGGCTAAATGTTTCGCTACCGATGTGGCCGTTAAAGTGGCAACCGATGCTGTCCAAGTTTTTGGTGGATACGGTTTCATGGAAGACTACCCTATCGCCAAGTACTACCGCGACGCCAAGATCTTGCAGCTTTACGAAGGTACTAACCAAATACAGCGTATCGTGATTGCACGTAACTTGATTAAAGAAGCAAGTCAGCACGATCATTACAATTCCGTGATCCCAAACGAATATCAAGATTCATTTGGTGCACCAGAAGTAACTGCAAACGTGTAATTACTTTTGCAGCTTGGCTTCGTCGGCAAGTCGCCACATGAGCCAAGCTGCAACACTACTTAACGGCGCCCATACTGCCCCCCGAACAACAAGTTCTTTGGCAGTAAGGCGCTGTTTCTTTTTATCGAGAATGCGCGTGCCCTCTTGTACCCCTAGATCGTTACTAGGCAGAACATCGAGGCGACCGAGTTTAAACAACAAAAACATTTGCGCCGTCCATTCGCCTATGCCGCGTACCTGCACTAATTGCTCGATTATTTCAGCGTCTGGATAGTGTCCTAGTGAGCGTAATTTTAGGCGACCGTCTAAAACATGTTCAGATAAGTCTTTTAAAGCCAATGCTTTAGCTCGAGACAACCCGGCCCCTCGCATTACTTCAAGTTCAAGCCCTCGTATTTCATCAGCCGTGGGAAAACGTGGGCCCGCTGTCAATTCGCAAGTTCTATGGTAAATTGTGTCGGCTGCTTTGTAAGCGAGTTGCTGAAAGACAATCGCGCGAGCTAACGACTCGAAATGTGTCTGGCGTTTTTTTGCTCCTTCTGGAAAGCCTGGGAACGGACCGAGGCGTTTTATAACCGCAACTAATTTAGGATCGCGTTTTTGCAACGCACGCAGTTGTGTTGGTGTAGGCTTTACCATCCCCCTTAGTCTAATGAAACTTTCTCTGCTTACCTGTGGCCTGACGATGTTTGTCAGCTGTGCCACCCCAGCCCCGACCGATGCATGGTCAGAGGGCACATTGGCAATTGCGATAACTCTTGAGCAGCGCGCACAGTCATTAATAGTGGGCACCTCACAAGTGTTCCGTGCCGACAATTCACGGCGTGATGATGCACTAGCAGCTTGTCACGATATTGAAAATACTTTGCGCGCTCATGCACAGGCGTGGCGAGCATTGTTTGCTTACTCGGCAACAATCGAAAACGAATTGTCGGCAAAAAAGTTGGATCACGACAAAGTGGATGTCGTGGCGCATGCCTTTAATGATTTACACGGCAAATTATTGCAGACTAAAATCGCCGTCCACTTTGGCGTTGATCTTGAAGCGCATCGTCAAGTTGTAGTGGGAATTCGTGATGCTAGTTCCGTGGCACAAGCATTAGTCGTCGCGAGCTACGGCATTGATTCTATTTGTCAAACATTGGCCTCGGCGACAGCCAGTGTCGGCGAAAAAGTTGACGCATTAAATGCGCGGCTACTTGATCTGTATGCCATTGACAATGCCCCCTTAATGCAGCAACGCCAGGTATTGTTGGAACGACAACAACGTTACCAAACGGCCGTTAATCCGGCATATGACGTAGAATTTGAACTACAGCAAGTAGCCATCGAAATTGCCGACAATCAAAATTCTCTTGGTGAAATGCGCACCGCGGCTAATTCTATTAACGCAATGTGTTTGGCTAATAAATTACTCCTACAGCAATGCATAAGTGCGTGTTTTGAATGGGGACTATGTAACCAAGCACTCAGTCAATCTTCTAGTGCGGCAATGCAAAACTTCCGCCTATTCGAAGAACGGGCGGAAGTGATTTCGCGAATTAATTAAAACTATTTGCCTTTAACTTCGGCTTCTTTGCCAATGGCATCTAGGTCTTCTTCGTTGGCGTCGAGTACTCCTTCCCACCAACCGTCAAGCACGCCGCCTTGCCCTACCTCATGGTAGATG
>JAPYTC010000090.1 GCA_029941685.1 Planctomycetota bacterium
ACGCAATTCTTCGAAACGGCCATTGTTGCTTGGGGTAATGCCCCATAAGTCGAATTGCAAATCACCTTTAGAGGCCCGCGTTTCCGCGAAGGCTTCGTGCGCGCCATTTTTGATGGCGAGCTCATTCGATGTCTTAAGCGCATGGTAGTAGATGTGCTCTTGGATGCGTGTTGACAAATCTTTAGCTTCGGGGCTATCGAAAGGAAGGCGTAATTTAAAGAACACGTCTTGCAAGCCCATCATGCCGAAGCCAATCGGGCGCCAACGTGAGTTTGATGCAGCCGCGTCTTCTGTTGGGTAGAAGTTGATGTCGATAACGCGATCGAGGAAAGTAACCGCGCGTTCAACGATTTCGCTGATGCGGTCGAAGTCAACTGCGCCATCTTTAACCATGCGACTGAGGTTAATTGAACCTAGGTTACAAACCGCAGTTTCTTTTTCGGATGTTACCTCGAGAATTTCGGTGCACAAGTTAGACAAGTGGATCGTGTTCTTTGGCAGCCCAGTTTGGTTTGCCTTATTATTACAGCTATCTTTAAATGTCATCCAGCCATTGCCGGTTTGCGCTAGTGTGCGCATCATCCGTGAGTACAAATCGCGTGCAGCTAGGACTTCGCACGCTAGGCCAGCTTCTTCGGCCCGCGCGTACTCTCTCTCGAATTCTTCGCCGAAAATATCAACGAAGTGCGGCACGTCTTTAGGGTCAAACAATGACCAGTTGCCACCTTCTTTAACGCGTTTCATGAATAAGTCAGGAACCCAGTTAGCGATATTGAGGTTGTGCGTACGGCGCATTTCGTCGCCAGTGTTGTCGCGCAATTCTAAAAATTCAAGAATGTCCGCGTGCCAAGTCTCGAGGTATACACATGCAGCGCCCTTGCGGCGTCCGCCTTGGTTGACGGCTGCGATTGAGGCGTCGAGTGTGTTAATAAACGGAATGATGCCGTTTGATTTACCATTGGTGCCCTGAATTAAAGAGCCTTTGGATCGCACACGAGAGTATGACAAACCAATCCCGCCCGCGTACTTGGACAATTTAGCGATATCTTTGTAGCGATCGTAAATCGAGTTGAGGCTATCTTGCGGAGAATCAAGCAAGTAACAAGAACTTAGCTGGGTGCGACAGGTAGCAGCGTTAAACAAAGTAGGGGACGAAGGCATGTACTCGAGCGAGCTAATCAAGTTATAAAACCCAATCGCCTCGTTCGGGGTTTCCGCCAAGCCACATGCAACCCGCATAAAGAAGTATTGCGGAATCTCAGTCACCATACGCGACTGTGGGTCTTTCAGTAGATAACGGTCATAAACGGTGCGTAGGCCGAAGTACTGAAATAGCTGGCCGCGGTTTTTGTCAATGGCGTCATTAAGTTTACGGCGGTTAGCGCGGACGAAGTCAAATACGTGATCGTTAATTAGGCCTTTTTCGTGACCGTAACGAATGGACTGCGAGAAGGATTGGATATCTTGGTTGCGAACTTCTTTGCCGATAAAAGTATTCAGCATGCGAGCAGCTAACTGTGAATATTCAGGCTCGGTTGCAATATACGAAGCGGCGGTTTGGATCGCAAGCTGGTCAAGTTCGGCAGTGGTTGCACCATTGTAAATGCCAGAGATCGTGCGAGTAGCGACAATCATAGGATCGACTTGTGATAGATTGTGACAGTGCAGCTGAATAGCGCGGACAATTTTGTTGAGATCGACGGGTTCAAGGCTGCCGTTGCGCTTTTCGATACGCATTCCGACACTAGAACCGGTATTTTCGGCTGTTTTTTGCTGGGCCACAGCAGATTCAGTTTTGTGCATTATTATTCTCAGAGAAGATCGATTTACGAGTTAAAAGGGGGGCAATAGATGCCATCAACAACCACAATATGTAGTGCATCAAGCTTATGCAACCACATTTTATAGTGTTTTTTTAGACAAGCTACAAGGCTAGTATAATCTGAGTGTCGTTTGCAAGATTAGCGGCGGAAATACTCGAAATAGCTCGTGCACTTGCTATTTTCTATGGTAATTTTCGAACAAATAATACTAGCGGCCGCAATAATCGAATTTACGGCTCACTTTGACGCTCATTCATTGTGTCGATTACAGTTGCCGTCAGATGGACACTGCGTAACCGGTAAGCACTTTAGTCGAGGGCTGTAATGCCAGGCAGTTGTTTGCCTTCGAGCAGCTCTAAGAAAGCACCGCCACCAGTAGAGATATGTGAAATGCTATCTTCAACTTTGTTCTTCCTGATAGCCGCCACGGAATCTCCGCCACCAACAATAGATAAGCAATCGCTGTCGGCCAAAACTTTTGCAATCGCAGAAGTGCCATGGCTAAACGGCTCGAGTTCGAATACACCCATTGGGCCATTCCATACCACGGTTGCTGCAGACGCAAGCTGTTGCTGATAACGCGCAATAGTATCAGTACCAATATCTAAACCCATCCAGCCGTCAGGAATATTGACAGCTACAACCTGAGTATTGGCGGTTGCTGAAAAGTCGTCAGCAACTAGGTGGTCGCTAGGGAGCAATAAATCGACGCCTTTTTCAGCGGCTTTGGTCATTACTGCGCGGGCCGTATCAAGGTGGTTGTCTTCGCAAAGCGATGAACCAATCTCGTGCCCTTGTGCCTTCAAGAAAGTGTAAGCCATGCCGCCACCTACCAAAACGCTATCGACTTTGTCGAGTAAGTTTTCGAGCACTACGATCTTATCGGATACTTTAGCGCCACCAATAACAGCAACTACTGGTCGCTGCGGAGTGTCAAAAGCATGACTAAAAGCATCGATTTCTTTTTTCAGCAACATGCCAGGCAAGGCCGGCTTCAACAAAGCCGGCACACCAGCGGTAGAAGCATGAGCGCGGTGGCAAGTGCCGAAAGCATCTTGCACAAATACATCAGCCATAGCCGCCAACTTGGCTGCCAGCTGTGGATCGTTAGCTGTTTCGCCAGCTTCAAAACGTAGGTTTTCAAGTAGCAATACTTCACCCGCTTCAAGGGCTTCAGCAGCAGCGGTAGTATCGTCCCCACAAACGGATTGCGCACAAAGCACAGGGTGTTTGTCGCCAAGCAAACGTTGCAGATGCTCGGCGACAGGTGCCATGCGTAATTCTGCGACGACCTGCCCTTTAGGGCGCCCTAAGTGACTAGCGCAAATTACTGCGCCGCCATTATCAAGGATATGTTGAATCGTAGGGATTGCGGCACGAATGCGAGTATCATCACCAATGACACCATCTTTTAATGGGACATTAAAGTCAACCCGCACGAAGGCGCATTTGCCGTCGAAGTTGTAATCAAGCATGGTTGTCGATTAAACGTTATGAGCTTTGTAGACCAAATCACAAACGCGATTTGAATAGCCCCATTCGTTGTCGTACCAAGATACAACCTTAATCATGTTGCCGCCCATAACCATCGTTTGGCCTGAATCGAAAACAGAAGAGTGTGGGTTGCGCAAAATGTCGGATGACACCAAAGCATCTTCGCTGTATTCGAGGATGCCTTTCATTGCACCTTCAGCTTCTGCTTTGATTACGGCGTTAATTTCTTCAACAGTCACGTTGTCTTTTTCGACTTCACAAACCAAGTCAACAACAGAACCACAGGGAACAGGAACGCGCATTGACATGCCGTCTAGTTTACCGTTTAGTTCGGGTAGAACTTGACCAACGGCGCGCGCAGCCCCGGTTGACGTAGGGATGATGTTGACAGCAGCAGAACGTGCACGACGCAAGTCACTGTGTGGCAAATCAAGAATACGCTGATCGTTAGTGTAAGCGTGAATCGTGTTCATCAGACCGCGCTTGATGCCGAATGCATTGTGCAAGGCTTTAGCTAATGGAGCTAGGCAGTTTGTTGTGCAAGAAGCATTTGACAGAATGCGTTGATCAGCAGTTAGTGTTTCGTCATTAACACCTAGAACAACCATGTTGTCGATTTCACCTTTAGGTGGCACGGTTAACAATACTTTCTTAGCGCCAGCGTCGAGGTGCATGGTGCACTGCTCGCGGCTGCGGAAGATACCGGTTGCTTCAACAACGAAATCAACGTTGTGGGCAGCCCAAGGTAAATCGGCAGGATTACGCTCGGCAATAATTTTGATTGCCTTACCGTTTACTACGATGCTGTCGCCGTCTACTTTCACAGTCCCGTCAAAGCGACCTCCAACTGTGTCATACTTAAGTAAGTGAGCAAGAGTGGTTGCATCAGTTAAGTCGTTAATTGCAACGACCTCGAAGTCGTTAGAACGAGCTTGCATGATGCGGAAAACGTTACGACCGATGCGGCCGAAACCATTGATGGCTACGCGGATTGCCATAGTTTTATTTATTTTGGTTAAAGGGAGGATACTTGCACGTCGGTGTGCGAGCATTCGTGTGACACAGATTTTAGTGTGTTTTTGCCTGAATAGGCAGTGGAAATGGCATAATCTGCCATCATGATTGCACAAGTGGCAAGCCAATTAAACAGCTTCGGACCTTACAGTGAAAACTCTAGGGTGCTGTTAGCTTGTTCGGGTGGGGCTGATTCGACTTTTCTCGCACATGCGTACAAGCACACCTCACAAACGACGCCGCTGCCGAGGGCAATTATTGCGGTTGTCGATCATGCGCAACATCCTGACTCTGCTGAGCAAACTTTGAAAATCGCCCAAGATTACCGTCCACTTGGCTTTGAGGTGATTACGCAACGTATTGACTGCAGCTCTGGTATGAATGAGAACGATATGCGCAATCAGCGGTATGCGGCCTTACTTGAAATTGCGACCAGTAATCAGGCGACCCAAATTTTCGTTGCCCATCATGCTGACGACCAGGCAGAGACCGTATTGCAACGCATTATGCGCGGCACTGGCCTGAATGGCCTAGTCGGCATGCGTCCGCGGCGAAATTTGAGTGAGGCAGTAGAGTTGTGCCGTCCATTGTTGTCGTTGCGTGGCTCGGCGATGCGCGACTGCTTAGCTGAACACAATATCGAGTGGCACGAAGATGCGACCAACGGCGACGTTGAATATGCCACGCGAAATAAAATTCGTTATCAGTTGTTGCCGCAGTTAGCTGAGATTGCGACTGGCGACCCGGTAAAGGCGTTGTTGAAATTGGCCGGCGAGGCTGCTGACTGGCAAAGCGCCCAGCAACAATTGTTAGAGCAAGATTGTGGTTTTGCAGAGATGCCGTCTTACTTACGTAGGCAGAGCATCCGGGTCGAATTGAATAAGCTACAAGAGAAAGTTACACCGCAACGACTGTCGGATATTGAAGGGGCGCTAATGAAAAAAGGCAGCGCTGTAATTAATATAGCGCTGCGCTTTAGCACGAGTGGTGATAGATTACTCGTCGTCGATCGCCGGTGATACTGGCCAGAAGGCCGCATTTGGACGTACTGCAGTGTTTTTGAATAGCACAGCCGTATCGTCAGATGCCATAATTGCGAATCCGCCAGTTAACTCACTTGCCGAGAAGCCTTCGGGTATATCTTGCTGCTTTCCATTGATGGTGTAGGTTCCTTGCCCTTCTGCGTTGAAGTCGAATTGGACGGTAACCGTATCTTTGCGTTCGAAAGCAGCGCCACCGATGGACTTGTTAGAGAGTGAAGCTTCACCACGTTGCGAGTCAACACGGTAGACCATTTTTTGGAATTCAATTACTTGTTCACTATCATCTCGGTTAACTATAACAATTCGTGATTGTGCCTTTCCGGATCGGCCGATTCCGAAGAAAAAGAAGGCCGCCTCGCCATCAATAATCATTTCGCTGCGAAATGAGAATGGCGGCGTGAGGTTCATTAAGTTAGAAGCGTTGGTTCGTTCTTGACCTGGTGAAGCCGAGCCCGCAGGGTTGTAAATAAGGACGCCATCTTTTTCGTACTTTACGACATCGGTTAAGTCGCCATTATCTAAAGCATCTTTGCGATTCGAGTCGGAGGTTTTTGCAAAAGCACTTTGCCAGGCACGCAAATCTTGCTCGGCCAACTCGCTTAACTCTATAGACTGCTCTTTAATTGAATCAAATTCGATTTGCCAGGCACGCATTGCGTGAGTAGCAAATAGCGGGCCGCAAACAGGATGCCCATCTTCGAGCGCCGCCTCCATTGCGGTTTCGATTTGGGTGCGTGCCAAACGTGTGGGCGTGATGTACGACTTAAGCAATGATTTGCCACCGTTTGCTTTGAGCCATTCTTCTGCAGTAGCAGTAGCTTCTTCGTCGCCAGCTTCCCACACGGTTTCCCAGTGGCGGAACATCCAGAAAAGAGCGTCGCCGTCGAGGCCTTCACCTAAGTTTGCCTCGGCCAACAAGCGAAATGTCTCGGCGTCAAAAGGACGCTTGTCATCTGCTTGTTCGGCAGTCACACGCGCGCGTTCGTAATCGTCTGCCAAAATGTAACCGCGAGAGCGAGCTTGTAGCACATCAGCAAATTCTGGGCCGGAAAGCATCTCGCCGTAAAGCGAGTTAGTGAACTTACGCCAGCGATTTTCGAAGGCTTCCCAGTTTGGCACGTCAGGGTCATTCACTTCATCAACGAAGAATTTCTTTGCAATTTCTAGGGGCATGAATTGGTCGTTGTCGACATTACCTTTCTTGCTGAAGTATTCGACATACTTTAAATATGGGTCGCGATAAACAAGACGTCCTGCTTTGCGCACAGCTTTGTAATCACTTGGGATGCCCTGACCAGGCGTGATCGGTGGTGCGTAAACACGACGGTCACCCTCTTCGTAGTTGAGCAAAAAGTACACCAAGGCCCATCCATAAGGATAGAAATCGCCTTCGTAACTAAGAGTTCCGTTAAGTGGCCCAGTGTTGCGCGGATGAGCAATCAACTCTTCTAGAGTGTGGCCTGCTCCTGGCATGTGTTCAAGATACCACCACGAGCGCAAACGCCCTTCAGCAACGTTATTCTTGAGAATGGTGCCGTTTGCAGTAATCACACAACCTTCGAAATAAGTTGCTGTACCTTCATCAAGCCACGCCGGAGTGTATATTCCGCGACGCTCATTCTTTGCCATTTTAATCGACATAAACTGATGACTGGCTTCGTGGAAAAGTGTGTTCCAGAGATCGTCTTTAGTTTTGTTTGGATCACCCATTGAGCGGTCGAATGCGGCCACGGTGCTTCGTGTAGAAACCCAATAGC
>JAPYTC010000091.1:0-590 GCA_029941685.1 Planctomycetota bacterium
GCCCTGCGCAGCTCACGGCCCGCAGACGCCGTGCGCTTAGTGGCTGTTGCTAAAACGGCTGGCGCTGATGAATTACGCGAGGCCTACGCTGCTGGACAACGCATATTCGGCCACAATCAGGTAAAGTCACTTGAAGAGCATCGCCTGGTGCTTCCCGATGCCGAATGGCATTTGCTCGGCCCACTGCAAGGGAAGAAAGTCCGCCGCGGAGTGGCTGCTTGCTGTGTTTATCAAGCGCTAGCCGATGTTAAAACCGCACAGCGGATCGAACGTGTCCTTGCCGAAGAGCAACGCAACTTAAACGTTTTACTCCAGGTTAATATTAGCCCTAGTGATGGCCGGAATGGCTTATGCCTCGACGACGTCGATCAATTTTGCGACACGCTGTCTGAATTCAAACACATCAAGCTAAGTGGCGTAATGAATCTCGCTACTGCGAACGCCGACGACAAACAATTGCACCACGATTTTGCTGCCGTCCGCAATTGCTTTGAATCGATGCAAAACCAACACTTTCTCAATGCCAGTGCCACCCTCTCGATGGGAATGAGTTCCGATTTTGAAATCGCAATTTCAGAAGGCGCTAATCT
>JAPYTC010000091.1:600-7121 GCA_029941685.1 Planctomycetota bacterium
AGTTTGGAATAGTGAATCGTCGTCAGGAGCTTTTAAGTTTTCTGTCGGTGTTTTGCATCTGTTGCTAAACAACGACAATCTAGATCGGTTGGTGGCGGCAGCTCCGGCAAGAAACGGCTTAAGCATTAGTTTGCAAGAAAACGGGTTGTATTCAATAACAGCTTGTGGCGAGTGCAGCTTGTTATTTAACGATGCCTCCACCAATCAAATTGAAATTTCTGCCAAGCAGGGCTTTAGTTTAATCGGCGACGACTCAGAAATAGACCTGGTTATTGATGCGACAGTGGTCATCGATGATCCGCTCGTCGGAACAACTATTGGTGGCCACGAAATTCTCGAGAGACTTGGGCACGGCGGAGTTGGCATTGTTTATCGTGCTTTACAATTAGATTTGCAACGCGAAGTTGCCCTTAAAGTATTAAGCAACAAATCCACTCAACAAGGGGCTGCCACAATTGAAGCCTTCAAGCGCGAAGCGATCGCCGCTGGCCGAATGTCGCACCCTAGCTTGGTGCAGGTTTACTCTGTTGGTGAAGATAATGGTGTTTACTTTTTCGCTATGGAGGTCGTCGCAGGCGGAGATGCCGAGACCCATTTGAAAAGCTTTGGAGAATTCGCCGAAAGGCATGCCATTGATGTGATTTGTCAAGTTGCTGAAGCGCTGCAATATGCTGCTAGCAACGGCATGGTTCACCGCGACATTAAGCCAGAAAACTTGCTGTTCGCAGGCGACGGCCGCGTCAAACTTGCCGACTTAGGAATGTCATCGACGCGTGAATTGGTTGGTGGCGACGGCATTGGCGGAACACCTCATTTCATGCCACCTGAGGCAATCGCTAATCCCAATGCGGTCGACCAACGTAGCGATTACTATAGCTTAGGATGCACACTGTTTCGCTTGTTGACAGGTTCAACGCCATACTCTGGTAATTCCGTTAAAGAAATACTATTGGCGCACCGCGATGATGAGATTCCGCAATTGATTGATTTCATCGATGGCTCTAGCAAAGAAGCACAAGAATTAATCGATTGGCTGATGGCCAAAGAGCAAGATGACCGCCCACAATCTGCTGCAGAGATAATCGAATTCTGTAAAGACATTTTATCTCCGGGCAAACGTTCGTCGTTGCCCTTTGTCGGTGCGACAGCAGTGGTTCTATTGGTAATCACTGCTGTGATCTTGCAGAAGCCCGAAGAAACTGAAACGACCATCGTCGTCGAAAAAGTTTTTGACGAACAGCTTTCCTCTGAGGTCGAACGCCTACAAGCCGAGCTTGATGCTGCACGTCTCAAGGGCTTACACTTAACGGTTAAGAATAATTCTGGTGAAGGAATAAATACTAATGACAATACTGCGTCCGAAACTGTCGCTGAAAGCGAAGCAAAGCAAAAGCAAAAACTTGTCAATGAACTCAACGCTACGGTCAGCGAACTGCTGGCATCGTTGCAGTTCAATCAAGCACTAGACTTGATTACTGCCAGCAAAGTTGACGCAGCTGAGAAAGCTAAAGCACTTCAACAAGTGTTTGCGGGATTTGACGCAGAATTGGGCCGGGGCGAAGCCTTGCATGCGGCACTACTTAACACAAACGATTTCAGTCAGGCACAAGCAATAACAAGCCAACTCATTTCACAGCTTGACGGAAGGCATCAATATCCTGCCCTACTCAAACAGCGCCTAGACAATCTTGACGCTGCCCGCGTTGCGGCAATGGGTGTTTATCAACGTGCGCAAGCTCTTAAACAGCGTCAGCAATTCCGAGCGCAGCATTACACCGAAGTCGGCCAGCCGCTACGAGACTTTGATTTAAATTCCGCGTCCGCTGGTCTAGCCAAAGTTAATGCCGAATTACATTCGCCACAATATGCCGCAAGCTCTCGAGCGTACCAGCAACTCTTCGCCAAAGCTGCGCAGGCTCAGTCTTCGTTATGGGCTAAGTTAAGTAGCGGCGAAGCTACCATCAAAGAACCCACAGAGGGCAAACGCGCATTCGTCAGCAAGGCCGACTTAAGCGGCATCCACATCATGCTGCAAGTCCGTGGCGAACGGATTCCACGGCATGATTCTTGGCAGCAATATTTGCGCGCTGAGCAATGGAACGCGTTACTGAACAGTGTAGAAATTGATGTGACAAACAACGTCGATTTTCAAGCACTAAGTATCTTGATTGCTACCTCGCAAGCAGCCGACATCCTTAAAAACATTACGACTTACGACACTGTTCAAGTCAAAGATGCCCTACACCAGCTACAGCAATGGCAGCAATTGCTCACGTCGATTGATTACAACTCAGTGGCGGCACAAGAGCTATCGGCGTTACTCAAGGCCGTGTCTATTGTTTCCAACATCAACGACGGTAGGCACTACTCGGCTTTGCAGCTTCTCGACCTATTCATGCAGCGGATGTCGCTTCTAGCTATTTGGTCAACAAACGGCGAAGTAGCTTTTATTGAAAATGAATAGACTCGTCGTGCTCGCTTCTGGCGGAGGCCGCACTTTGGTCAACATCCACCAGCAAATTGGTAGGGGCAAACTTGATGCTACCATTGCTTTGGTCATCATCTCTAAAGCAGACAGTGGTGCACTTGAACGCTGCAAAGAATTACGGCTACCCTATTTGGTTATTGGGCCGCAGAGCCATCCTGATGTTGAATTGCGCAACAAGCTTATTCTCGGTGCTATTTTTGAAGCACGCGCAGATTTAGTCATCTTGGCTGGTTGGTTGCAGCTGCTACCTATACCGCCTGCCTTAGAGAACAAGGTGTTGAACATCCATCCAGCGCTGCTTCCGCTTTATGGCGGAAAAGGTTTTTACGGCCATCATGTTCATCAAGCAGTCAAAGACGCCAACGATTTGATTAGTGGCTGCACGGTTCACTTTGCCTCCCCCGAATACGATCGCGGACCCATTGTATTGCAGACAGCGGTTCAGCTTATGACAGACGATTCGGTTGACGACATCGCCACCAAAGTATTTGCAGCCGAATTAATAGCCTACCCGCAGGCCATCCAACTAGTGCTTAATGGCGAGTATGCCCTTGATGCCTAATTCAAAATTAACTTCGCTCAGATAAACCTGGCGTGAATCCTTAGAGCCAATCCACACTTGCTGATTGGCGTCTACCCACCACAAAAGTTGGGGGCATTTTTCAATGTGTGGGACTCGAGATATAGACATTGCAATCATGCCGTCAGCCTGGCGACTAGGACGCTCTTGGGTTGAATCACTAAATTGTGCAAGACGCACTTGATCAATCAAGTCTACAATGATGCTGTTACTAAAATCGACGGTGGTGTTTTTTTCATGCCACCCCGTGCTCGTTTTAGCAAACACATAGTCCTGTTGACGGTAGCGTACAACAACAGCGGAGAGGTGTTGCGGATTGAATTCGAGAATGCGTTGGCTCCGCAAAGTCATCGGCAGTTGTTGAAGAATCGCGAATCGTTGTGGCAAGACATGCAATAAATAATCGCGTTCGCTCGACACGACAAACCCTGAGTAAATATCCAGCATCACTTCTTTCCCGTTACCACTAAGACGCATTTGTCCTAGCTTGGGGCCGAATGTTTGGTCGGGGCTAAGCGGCGCACCAATTGAGGAGATTCGAGCGCCAAGCGCTGCGTCTAACAAAGAACTAGCGTTAAGCCCGAACAAGCCGGCGAAAGGTTCGGCGAACCGCCACACGTTATCTGCTTTGTTTGCAACGAAAGAAAATTGTGCGTCGCTTGCACTCCACTCAACTTTTTGCAGCCTGCCGCCAAGGCTGGAGAGTCGCTGGTCGCGCCACGAATCAATCGAGCGTGACAATAGCGAAACAAAACTATTCGGAACTAGACAAGTGGCGCCATCAAACTGCCCCACTGCGAAGTCTCCCTCTACAGTTTGAGCTCCTAACAATAAGGTATGCGAAACCGAATCTATAGCGATTGCTTCAACAACGAAGTTAGGAGTGTCGAGACCTAAGTCGGCTGTAGACTGCTGACTGAGATTGTTCGGAAGTTCGGTTTTACGCAAACCGTTGAGCTCATTCAGCAACAAGAGCATGACGCTAGTGCTCACCTCGTCAACCACAGGTTCGGTCATAGACCAAGCACCATCTCGGCGTAACAGAGTCACACTGTTACCATAACGTGGACGACTAAGAACAATTTTGTCAATAGACTCGAGGTCGTCAAATAGGCGATTGGCCAACACCTCGCCAGATTCGTCGACATCCTCGGTGTTCATAGATGCATTGAATTGCTGCAATCCCCAAAAAGCGCACAACAAGAAAACGGAAAAGAAAAGTATTTTGGTTTTGGACATTATCGACGACGCCACCAAACGACGCAGGAAAGCAACAAACACAACCCCGGCAGAAAGTACACCGTAAGTGTTTTTATTTGTTCAAGAACAGCACGAGATGGATGAAAAGGAATCTCATTGATGTTGCGCAAGCCAGACTTTTCGAGGTCGTCACCAAGTAAAAACATGATTGATGTTGCCAACCAATCTTTGTTGTAATCAAGATGTGTACGCATGACTTGGTCAGAACCAACTAACAATAAATGACCTGCTTGCATCGAAGATTGTGGGCGCCACGCAGCACTGGCAATTGCAATCGCATGAATGCTCGCCTTTTCATTTGAATCGCGAGCGAAACGATTACCCGTCTGTTGCTGGTCAATCCAGGCGCCCGCGGAGGTGCGTAGCAAACGTGACTGACTATACTTATTCGTCGTATCGCCGAAAGTCAAAGGTCGGGTTCCGGCGAACAACAGGCTACGTCCAGTCTTCAGCAAGGGCTCGTTAATTTTGTGTTGACCACTGACCTTGTCGCCATTAATTTCTAAAATGGCACATTCATGTCGCCCCTCCATCAATGTTCCGGCAATAGGAATTGCTTCGCACAGCAAGCCATCTTCAAAGTGCTCGCCACGCTCAGACAAAATTTCGTTCCATTGATCAACTACCACCTGAGCAGTAAATGCACCTAAGGCTAAAAGCAAATGCTTGTCGTCATCGATCCACTGCTGGGCAGCCTGGAAATCTAACGGAGTTAAAGGGACCTGCTGCCCAGGAACAACCACCAAATCGTGGTCGGCAGCCATCGAGAAACCATCTATGTGTGATACTTCGTGCCCTTGACGCTCGAGAAACTGTAGAAAAGGTTGGATGGATGGGTCGTCGGTAAGTGCTTTAACGACAGCTATCTTAAACGGGTTGACATGAGATAAACGTAATGCTGCATCGCCAAAGGCAGCGTCAATTCTCTCGTGACGAAGTCGAGCTGCAACACGCTGCTCATCTATGGCTTGACTAACCTCGAATAAGTCGTCGAACGTTAACACGACGTGATTGTCTTCCGTTGACATCACCACGACCTCACCTAATTGGCGATGATGTAATTGTTGCAAACGCTGCTGCTCTACAAGTGGGCTATTAGCATCTACGATTAGACTAGAAAAATTGCTCGACGTACGTGCGTCGAGATCGTTAATTAGCAGGCGCAATCGGTCAAAAGCGCGCATGTACACATTGGAGTTGTAAGTGGATAGCGCTTCATTTTCGCGATACAAGAATGCTGTCAAACGCACGGGCTTGTCGATACTCGCTATCGCATTCAACGCACGCTCACTAACACCGTTGCTCTGCTCGGCAGTCAGGTCATAGCGTACTCTGGCATTCGGCGAAGAGAATACATATAGACAAGCTATCACCAACGCAATCGCTGCTAGCGACAATCCTAGAGAAATGGAAAGCAACAAGAATTTCCGGCTCATGGTATCCACCTTCTTGAGACTAGACGCAGGTAGGTTAAGAACAAGAACAGAGCGCTGAGTAAAACTAGATACAGCACGGCGTAACTATCGATAAGGGCCGCCGCGAAACCGTTGCTAATTAAGTTTGGCAAATGGCAATTTCGTGATATCTCTCCTAGCCAGCTATCTTCGTATTGGAACAGTGCCGGCACGAACAGCATGCAGTAGTTTATGGCTGCTCCACCACCTGCGGCTAAGACCAAGTTTCCTCCCCACGAAGAAGCAAATAAACTAGTCGCGATAAACAAGAAACTTAATAAACACGAACCGACGAAGCCGCCGACAATGCGCGCCCAATCAAGAGTCGCACCATGCATTTCGAGCAGGAAAAAGAAAAACAGCAACCCGCCCCAAAATATCAAGAAGAACAAGCAAGCCGCTAAATACTTGGCGAAGACAACTGCGATATCTGTAATGGGCGCGGTTAGCAAGGGCTCGAGGGTAGACACTCGGTGCTCTTCAGCAAACATCCGCAGGCAAACCAATGGCGGGAAAATCGGCAGTAACAACCAGACTAACATTCCAGAACCGAAGAGATAAGAAGGCAGCAAGCTAAGGTCGGCCTGAATGTATTGTGTGTCAATACTAATATTGAACAACAATGCGTTTAGCAAAAACCAAACGGCCAGCAATACATAAATAAATGGCGATATACCTAAAGTGAATAATTCTTTTCGGAACAAGGCAAAGAAAGCACTCATGCGACATCTTCGTTGGC
>JAPYTC010000092.1 GCA_029941685.1 Planctomycetota bacterium
TGGCATAATATCAAATCCAAAGGTTACCACGCAGTATCCGCCAATCACTGCTCCGACTAGCGAAGCGATAGCGCCCTCCCATGATTTATTAGGACTAACTTTAGGAATCAATTTATGTTTGCCGATAGCCGACCCTACGAGGTAAGCGGACGAGTCACCCGCTTTGCAACCAACGACTAGCATGACCAGCCATGACCAGCCATCGCCATCTATGTGGCGCACAAGCATGACGTAGCTGAGCAACACGGGCACCACCAACACCGGCAACAAAGTTCCTGCGACACGTTTAGTCGCAGACTCGACCTGGCAACCAAGTACCTCATAAATCAGATAAGCGACAACGCTAGCGAACAACAACTCAAAACGCAAGTCGGGCGCGAACCATGCTGCAGCAAGAACGACTACACCCATCAGCATCCCCCATCGCTTGCCTGCCTGGTTAGAATTAGCGTTCATCATTGCATACAGCTCTTGCTGCGCGGCCAAAGCCAGCACTGCAAAAACAACTGCCGCCGCTGATGAAAAGTAATCACGGTCGATGATGAACAAACCGACGATTGCAGCAATCAATATGCTGCCCAAACTCAAACGTTGCTTTAGGTCTTCAACCATTCTCTATTACCTTACCGAATTTCCGCAGACGCTTCGAGTAGTTAAGGACGGCTTCTGCTAAATCTGCGCGCCTAAACTCTGGCCATAACTTTTCAACGAAGTAAAATTCGGCGTACGAAGCTTGCCACAATAAAAAATTACTTAAACGGTGTTCGTTAGCCGTGCGAATGACCAAGTCAGGATCAGGCATGTTCGAATCGTATAAATTTTTCGCGATTAATTCTGGCGTAACATCGGCGACAGTCAGATGATCATCTTTAACTTGTTGGCAAATGTTTTTTACCGCTGTCGCGATCTCTTGTCGCCCGCCGTACGACAGCGCTAAACGCAAAGTCATGCTCGTGCAATGTGCAGTAGCAGTTTCGACCTTACGCAAGGTGTTTAACACATCATCAGGCAGGTCTTCGAGTTGCCCTAAGCCAAGCAAGCGCACGTCGTTTTCTAACAATGTACTTGTTTCGTCAACGAGAAAACTGTTAAGGAACTTCATTAGGCCTGCAACCTCGAGACGTGGGCGCGACCAATTTTCTGTAGAGAATGCGTAAAGCGTCAAGTTAGCAATACCCCACTCGGCACAAGCCTCAACTACAGCGCGGACAGATTCAATGCCTGCTTGGTGGCCACGTAGCCGCTGCCAACCTTGTGATTTCGCCCAGCGCCCGTTGCCGTCCATGATAATAGCTACATGGTCAGGCATCGCACAATCTGGGCGGTCGCCGCTAGGCATTCACTACCTCAGAAATTTCGCACTCGAATGATTGCGAACGTCCGGGGCCAACAGATAGGCTTACGACGGGCACACACATCTGTTTCTGCATGAATCGCACGTAATTAATGCAATTTTCTGGCAGGTCGGCAAGCGAAGTTGCCGCGGTTAGATCTTCGCTCCAACCAGGCAATGATTCGAAAATTGGCACGACGCCTTCGAGCTTAGAACCCTCGGCTGGATATTCTGTTACCTCAGTGCCGTCCGCAAGCTTGTAAGCCACACACACTTGAATCTCGTCAAAACCTGACAAGATGTCTAGCTTAGTGATAAAGACGCCGTCAAGGCCGTTAAATTCGCAGGCATAACGCGCCTGCACTGCATCAAACCAACCGCAACGACGCGGACGTCCGGTGGTTGCGCCGAATTCTCCTCCGGCTGCGCGCAAATCTTCGCCAACTTTGCCGTGCAACTCTGACGGGAAAGGACCTTCGCCAACGCGTGTACAGTAAGCCTTAGTTACCGCCAACGCGCGATCGACTTTGTTTGCTGGGAAACCGGTGCCACCAGCGATACCTGCAATACCTGTCCATGAAGATGTGACATATGGATATGTGCCCGCATCTAAGTCGAGCATCGCGCCTTGCGCGCCTTCAAAGAGGACTTTTTTACCGGCAGCATATGCCTCGCGAATTAACTTGCCGCCATCAACAATAATGTCGCGCAGTGCGGCGGCCTGTTCGATTGTAGTCTCGTACAAATCGTCGTGCGAGTCGGGCTCTACGCCGTAAACTTCGCGCATCACCGCATCTTTTTCAGCAAGAGCCGCATTGAGTCGTTCTTTAAAATACTCAGCATCAAGAACATCAATCAAACGGATACCGGTACGTGCAACCTTGTCGGCATAAGCCGGCCCAATGCCACGCCCGGTTGTACCGATGCGACCGGAGCCACGCCATTTTTCGACCATACCATCAAGCTTGCAATGGTAAGGGAAAATCAAATGCGCGCGACCATCAATGCGCAGACGTTCAAGTACTGGCACCCCACGCGCGACCAAGCCGTCAATCTCTTCGTGTAATGCGGCAAGATTGACCACTAGACCACGGCCGATTAAATTGACTTTCTTGTCGTGCAAAATACCACCTGGGATAAGATGCAAAACGTATTTATCATCACCGACATAAACAGTGTGTCCGGCATTATTGCCGCCGGCATAACGAACAACCATATCTGCGGTGGCAGTTAGGCTATCGATGATTTTTCCTTTTCCTTCGTCTCCCCATTGGAGACCAATTACAGCTGTAGATGACATTGGGTATGTGTGGGCTTGGGGCGCCTATATTGTCGTATTGTCACCACTATGGCGCAATACACGAAACTCAACTACTCATATTCTTGCGCTTCGAAAGGCGGCAAATCACGCTGGAAATCAGGGATGCGCCAACGAGTGTAAGGCACTTTGTGCCAGTCGCGCAAATATACAATCTTGGTGCCGTCCTCGGCAGGAGCGCGCCAGATAACGGCCTTAAGGCGCAGCACAGTGCCCGGAGGCTCGTGATAGTAGGATTCTTGCTCGAAGCCTTCGAGTGAAGACTCTCGCACATAGACGTAAACACTGAATATTTCAGACTGCACACCGAGTAATTCTTGCAGCTCACTTTCGGTCTCTGGCTCTAGATTGTCGGCACTGAAACCATTGACTTTTTCTAAGTCGGCCAGGGATTTGAAAAACTGCTTTGGCTCGTCTTCGTTAACACCAAATATGGATTCGCGCAGTTCAATATCGTCGAGGTCTTCACTAGTGTCTTCGCGTTCAGCCAAAGCCTCTTCATCGACATCGTTGCGCCATTCAAGTAATGCCTCGGTTTTAACGGCCGGCAATTGGTAAGTCGGAAACAGTCCCTCGACCACAGCGCGAGGTGCGGTATTGATATTTATTTTTATTCCGACAGTAGCCCTCAAATCGAGCACGCCTTTCATTCCGCCCTCACCGTCGACCACGTTGCCGGCATTGTTAAGGACAGGGTCTACTGAGTCGCCACCTTGTGAGTCATCATCCGACAGAGCATCGTTAACCCCCTCTTCGTCTATGGCTTCGCCCTCGTCTAAAGAGACCTCACCTGCAGCGGTGAATTTCGGCAAAGTGTAAACAGTGAATACGGATTCGATACCAGGAGCGATGCGGTCATCGTTGCGAACTTGATCGTAAAACAAGCCTTGAGTTATTCCTTCAACGAGCATCAATTCTTCGAGCGAATTAAGCAATAATGATTCGTGCTCCTCGCTATCGAAAGACAATCGTGGCGGATGGGGCCAATCAAGATTACGAGAGTCAGGATTCATCCACCGCACGATTTCGTCCACGATCACGCGTGAATCAGACTCGGTTAGGTCATCGTCGAAGTCGTCGCGCATAGCATCTAGAATTCGGACAGCACGCCCAATCGCCTTATCGAGTTTCTCGGGATCTTTTTGAGCCAATTGCACTAGGCTATATTTGGCGTTTTCATCGTCAACAAAAGTGGTGATTTCGAAGACTCCAAGTTGCATGCGCATTGGCCGCGCCCATGAATCTTGGAAGGAATCGACGTTTGCCGCATCATCTCCATCTTCTGTGGATGCTCCATCCTCGGCAGTAGCACCATCTTGACCGCCATCACCGAAACTGCCCGCGAAATCACCTGCGGCATCACCACCCAAACCATCTGGCATGGACATTGCTCCACCAGACAAGGCCGACGAGAATCCGCCTTCGGATGCTTCGCCACTCGCATCATCACGAAGAAGTCCTATAAGTTCTTGAGCGGAAGTACGACCGACAAGATTCATTTGAATTTCCGTTGCACGATTATTTGCAGTCTGATACAAAACTTCAGAGCCTAAAGAAAGCTGTGTGATAAGCGCAATCACGATGAACAACGTGAACAAAGTCATGATTAACACCACACCCCGTTGAGACTGTTGCGCTACTTTGGAAGGAAGCTTCATGTTACTTAAGACGTACAAACACCAATAACAATTTCACTACTCTTCAAGGGTATCTTCACTGTATGGGTCAAAGTAATCACCAAACGGCTCAATACTTGGACGGCGCTTTAGAACAGGACGAATAACAAACGATACAATCGTTTCTTCTTCAGAAGTTTCTTTAGACGAGAACAACCATCCTAGAAGCGGGATGTCTCCGAGGAACGGAACTTTGCTCTCGTTAATCTTCTCGGACTTTAGTTTCAAACCACCAATGACCACATATTGGCCGTTACGCACATAAATATTATCTATTGCGCGGCGAGTATTCAGAGCCGGAGCAATAATTGGGTTACTTTGGCCGTCGGCACCAATCACGAAGTCGCGACCTAGGCGACTTACTTCAACACTGATGATCATGTGAATCGTGTCAGCACCAACTAGTGTCGGCGTAACAATCAGTTTTATACCGGCTTCCTTTGATTCTAGGGCATAAGCATTAGCCCCGGTGAGGCTTACACCAGTCACTCTGAGATAAGGTATTTCTTGAACTGAAGAAACCTCAGCCGCAACTCCTGAACGGGTAACGATTCTTGGCTGTGACAAGATGTCAACAAAACCTTCTTGCTGAAGTAACTGCACCACACCACCTAAATTAAAAGATGAGTCAAACAGACTAATCTCTGAAGCCATACCCGAACCCGTGCCCGATGTGCTTGGGTTCGAAGATGTGCCAAAGCTAACGCCAATTGTTTTCAAGAATGTCTGCGATTGGGCATCGGAAAACAGTGGGTCTGTGGCATGAACAAAGCCGCGTTCATTATCTAAGGCTGACGATGTCTCAAACACTTCGGCCTGAATTTCTATCTGAGGGGAAGAGTTAAACCAATAATCGACCGCAGCAATTATTTTGCGCAAATCACTTTCAGGACCACGCGCCATGACCAAGTCTTCAATTCCTTTGAATTTGGCTGTCGTATCATTAACTATGTTTGGCCCCACATAAACCACCCCTTGGCCTGCACGAAGTTCTAAAGTCGAAGTAGCGCCTTCCCCTCCGACAAACGGGCAACTATCGCTTATGCGATCTATCAGGTTTTGCCCAGACTCTAATGGCACCGTTAATAAAACGGAATAGGTCTCATCATCGTTCTCGGTCATTCGCAAGTAAGGGAATTCTTCTTGGAATGAGATGGGTGCGCTTATCTCAGGAATTTCAGTGAATGGAATTTGCTCTTCGCTGACAACGGCCTCTTCGTTATCGGCAAACATCGGCAAGCCGCAGCTCGCAAACAAAGAAAAAGCCACTAGCCCATAGACTAGTGGCACCGATTTGTTCAATCGATTAGATGGCTGAGATGATAGAGGAGGTTGCATCGGTAACATTAGTGTAACCGGATATGCCGCCCTGCTCTACAATCAAAACGTAATTCGAACTATTTGCTACTTTCTTGAGGGCTGACTTAAACGTTTTTGTCGCCTGACGAATCAGCGTGTTGTAACGAGCTGAGCCCTTTTCGACACCCTCTTTTTTAATGATTTTTCCAGCTGGTGTGGCGTTGTATACATCAGTGGAGCGCACCGTTGCAACTTTTGCACTACCCGCGGGATCGAAAGAAGCAGCATCACCATGACGAACCTTGGAGCGATCTAGGCGCACTTCTGCTTCTGCCATAATGGCATCGAAAGCTGAAAAATCGGCTGAAGCCACCAAAATCATTGGTGAAGAAAGCAGAGCGAGTGTTACGACGATGGTTTTCATGAATTTGTTTCTCCTATTATATTTCTTTACGACACCTAACCAAGAGTAGTTGCTCTTTTTTTGCACTTTATTTGGTAAAAACCCTATTTTTTGCTGTTTTCCGTCAAATAAGCACCATATATAGACATCAAATAAAAAAAGTGGTGCGGAATTTTAATTCTGCACCACTTTATACGACTATTCTTTAGTCGCGACGGCCGCGTCCGCGATCGTCTCTGCCGCGTCCGCCACCACCGCGACTATCGCGACGTGGAGCACGTGGGCGTGGCTTAGCAGCCTCTTCGAGAGCTGCGGCTACGTCTTCTTCGGACTCGAGCATCGCAACGCGACGGCTGAGGCGAACCTTGCCTGAACGCTCGTCGACATTAAGTACGATTACCGTGACCTCGTCGCCCTCTTTGCAGACATCAGCTACGTCTTCGACGCGACCTTCTTCTAGCTCAGAGATGTGACACATGCCTTCTTGACCCCCACCTAGCTCGACGAAACAACCGAAGTCTTTAACGCCAGTAACCTTGCCAGTGAAACGCTCGCCGGCTTTGATTACACGGGTTTGCGCTGCGATCTTGTCGATACACGCTTCAACATTAGCTACCGGATTACCAGAAACCTGAATGTTGCCGTCGTCGTCGAGAACGCTAACGTTAACGCCAAATGTTTCTTGCAACTCTTTGATGTTTGCGCCCTTAGGGCCAATCAAGAAGCCAATCTTATCAGAAGGAATCTTGATGCTCTTATTAACAGGAGCGTACGGTGAAACCTCTTCGCAAGGACCAGCAAGTACTTCGTTCATCTTGCCCAAAATGTGCAAGCGACCGTCTTTAGCTTGGTCAATAGCCTCATCGAGGATATTAGCCGCTAGACCTTTAACCTTGATGTCCATTTGCAAAGCAGTAATGCCGTTTTCGGTGCCCGTTACTTTGAAGTCCATGTCGCCATGATGATCTTCTGAACCAAGAATGTCAGACAAGATAGCGTATTCGCCAGATGTCGAATCCATGATTAGCCCCATCGCGATACCCGCCACTGGAGCCTTCATCG
>JAPYTC010000093.1 GCA_029941685.1 Planctomycetota bacterium
TCGCTGAAGTGTTGGTGCCAGTACTTGAAGACAAGCAATCTGATGTCGCCCGTGCAGCGCGCATAGTATTGAGTGGGTTCAAAGACCACCTCAACCGCTTGCCACTGCTAGAGGTCTTAGCTGAGGGCAAGAAAGATAGACGTATTGCAGCCATTTTGCACGCTGCGAGTGATATGCGCTGGAAAGATTTTCGTGATGCCGGCGTGATTTATCTAGAAAGTAACGACGAAGAGTGCCGCTTATGGGCAGTCAACTTATGTGGTAATCTCAAGAACGTCCTTTCAATTGAGGCGATCGCGCAATTACTCGCTGGCGATGATAATGGAATTATTCGTGCGGCAGCCGTCCAGGCTCTTGAGGATATGGGGATTGCACATGAAGAGGTTGCGGCGCCACCCTTGATTGCAGCATTAGAAGACGAATTGTCAGCAGTCAATGTTGCTGCGTGTGTTGCATTGCGGACGGTGCGTTCGAAGCAAGCGATAGGCCCTTTGGTGGATTTACTTGGCACCGCGACCGGGCGACTTGCCGAAGAAGTGTGGCCAACTTTAGTCGCGATAACCGATAATCAATTTAACGATAATCCACAGCTCTGGAAAGACTGGTGGTACCGCGCCGAAGCGGACTACGAGTTGCCGAGCGTAGCTCAAATTGAAAAAACTCGTGCGGCTCGTGCTGCAGCGAATGCCGAATATCATCCGGCGAGTAATAAAACAGAAGCTAGCTTTATGGGTATCGATACTCTCAGCAGACAGATTGTTTTCGTGATAGACGTTTCTGGATCAATGGCCGAAGAGGTGATTTCTAAAGACGATTTTCGCGAGCGCGGATTTTCCGAATTTACTAAATTAGATATCGTCCGTGAAGAGTTGTCGCGCTCGATTGATGCGCTAGGTAAGGATGTGGTTTTTAACGTTCATTCCTATGCGTCTAATGTTTATTCGTGGCGTAAGAAGCCCGTTAAGGCTAACAGTCTAAATAAAAAGAGTGCGATGGCATGGGTGAGTAAATTGAAGCCCTTAAGTAGCAAGTCGGCTAACGGTGAGCAAGGACGCACCAATTCCTACGGCGGGCTGATGGCTGGGATGGGCGTCCAAATTGATGCTGCTAAGCGTGCAGTGGTCACGGGCGGGGTTCTCGACGACAGCGAATTGGCTGCAGACACCATGTTTTTCCTTTCTGACGGCAAGCCTACAGCCGGGGTGTTGATTGATACACGTGATATTGAGGTCGCGATTGCTGATATCAACCGTTTTCGTAAGGTGGTCATTCATACGCTGTCTATAGGCAATTTTAGCAACGGATTTTTAAGGAATTTGGCCCAATCAAATGGTGGCGTATTTGTCGACCTCGGGCGATAAATCCTGTATACTGTTATTTGTCTCGTAGCAAAGTCCAACGCTGCCGGTGTCATGCCAGGCCTAATCCCGTTGTCGATTTGATTTCACGAGGCAAATCCTCACTAAATAACCGTGACAGAAGACCAGGGAAAAAAACCTTCCCCGCGTAGACGTCGTAAACACCGCCGCAATTCTTTGCCGGCTCCGCCAGAAGATATTTTTTCCGGAGAGCCAATAAAGACAGTCGGTGGTAGCGATGAAAACGACGGAACATTACCTACACCTCGTAGCGAGCGTCCACGCCGGCGCCGTAACCAGGAGTTGTTGAGGCTTGAAGAGCGTCAACATCAACGTAAAGCTAAGTCTAGTCCCCGTGGTAATCCACATGCTAAGAAGGGGGGTGCTGGCAATAAAAGCACTAAAGAAATGCAGGGTCTGCAAAGTTGTGTAGGCATTATTGATATTCGCAAAGATGGTACTGGATTCTTGCGCCAACCAGCCAATGATTTGGCAGCGAAGGATAGCGATGCTGTGGTACCTAAAGATTTAGTACACCGCTTCGCTTTGAAAAACGGTTCATTGATTGAGGGAAGTGGTTTCTGCTCTGCGGGACACGATTCTCCGCGTATGAACAAGATTGCTACTATCGACGGGCAGACACCAAGTGAGTACCGTCGTAATAAGAGCTTTAAGAAGCGCACAGTAATCGACCCAGATTTTCATTACGAGCTCGGATTGCATCCGCAAGAAGGTCAGCTGTCGATGCGTGTCATTGACTTGTTATGCCCAATCGGACGTGGTCAGCGTGCTTTGTTGGTAGCGCCACCGCGTACCGGTAAAACGACGATAATGATGGATATCGCCAAGGCTATGGAGGCTTTGTATCCTGACGTGCACTTGATTGTGTTGCTTGTCGACGAGCGCCCTGAAGAGGCCACTTACTGGAGGCGCACTATTACTAAAGGCGAAGTGTTCGTTTCAACCATGGACCAATCACCGCAAAATCATGCGCGTCTGTCAGAATTGGTGCAGTTCCGTGCCGAACGTTTGGTTGAGTCTGGCAAAGAAGTCGTGATACTTCTTGATTCTCTAACTCGTATGACGCGCGCTTTTAACAATACCATTGGCGGTAATAATTCGCGCACCATGTCAGGTGGTTTAGACTCTAAAGTTTTCCAGCGTCCTAAGCATTTCTTTGGCGCCGCACGCAACACCGAAAGTGGTAGCTCGTTAACTATTATCGCAACAGCTTTAATCGATACTGGCTCGCGAATGGACCAAGTGATATTCGAAGAATTCAAAGGTACCGGTAACATGGAATTAACCCTAGACCGCCATCTTGCCGATCGCCGTGTGTACCCTGCAGTGAGCATCCAGTCAACGGCAACGCGTAAAGAAGAAAAATTGCTAACGAGTAACATCTTGCGCAAAGTGAATATCCTGCGCCGCGTACTTAGCCGTTTGCGTCCACGCGAAGCTATGGAAATGTTGGCTGACCGTTTGGGTCGTTATGAAAGCAATAAAGAATTCTTAGACGCTTTCTCTAGCGACGACGTTTAATCACTATGGCTGAACAATCAAAGGCGGTGGTGCAGGTCAAAGGCTTGCATAAAAGCTATGGTGATGTTCATGCTTTGCGCGGCCTAGATTTAGAGGTCGGAGCCGGGCAGATGCTTGGTTTCTTGGGCCCTAATGGCGCTGGCAAGACTACGGCCATTAAAATAATTAGTGGATTCATCGCTGCCGATTCTGGTAGCGCTTCTATTTGCGGATTTGATTGCGAGTCACAAAGCCTCGACGTTAAGCAGGTTCTTGGATACTTGCCAGAAAACAATCCGCTCTATCTAGAAATGCGCGTGGTGGATGCGCTCGGTTTTATTGCTGCGGCGCACGGCTTAAGTGGTGTGCAGCGTAAAGATGCAATTGATCGAGTCGTCGAACAAACTCAACTTCAAGAAGTCTATTGGCGCCAACTGCGGTATTGCTCAAAAGGGTTCCGGCAGCGAGTCGGTTTGGCTCAGGCCTTGCTTAACGATCCGCAAGTGTTGTTGCTCGACGAGCCAACCAATGGCTTAGACCCATTACAGGTGGTTGAAATGCGAAAGCTGATTAGTGGGTTGCGCGCTAGTAAAACAGTAATGATTACATCACACGTGCTCTCCGAGATTGAGGCCGTTGCCGACAGGGTGGTGGTGCTGAATCACGGTGTTAAAGTGATGGACAAAAACATTTCTGATTTGGCAGATGAGCAGTTGTTAGCCGTCGAGTTCTGTTGTACCGAAGATAAGCTGCGCGAAATATGTCAGCAAGCCCATGCGACTGTAGAGCAAATCGTCGAAGCCTCAAAAGCAGGGCGTTGTCAGGCATTGGTCAAAGCGAATAATCTCGCACCAGAGTTGGTCGCTAATCTCGCGAAGGCCGCCGTTGCCCTTAACGTAGATGTGGCCATGCTCAGCCCTCGAGGTCATTCTCTTGAACACGAGTTTCGTAAAATTTGCCACGACAACGGAGGCAAGGAATGAGATTGTTGGTTATTGCACGTCGCGAGTTTTTCGCTTACTTCGAAAGCATTATTGGTTATGTTGTCGTAGCACTTTTTTCAGCCCTGGCAGCAGCATTGTTCTTTTTGGTTGGCGACGTGTTCTTTAGTTACAACCAAGCAAGTTTGCGTCACTTCTTCGCGAACATGCCCATGCTAATCGCTGTAATCGCACCCGCTATCGCGATGCGAGTATGGGCCGAAGAGTTACGTTCAGGCACTGTAGAGCGCCTGATGACGTTACCATTCAGTATCGGCCAATTAGTCGTCGGAAAATTCCTCGGGGTATGGGCGGTGTTTGCTGTCGCGCTCGGATGCACTCTGCTAGCGCCAATTACTGTAGAAATGCTTGGTGACCTTGATTGGGGCCCTGTAATTGCGGCCTATGTAGGTACTCTGTTTATGGCTGGTGCTGGTTTAGCAATATGCTGTTTTCTGTCGGCGACTACCACCAACCAAATTGTCGCATGGATGTTCGGCGCATGCGTGTTATTGGTGTTTAACCTCATTCATCTCCTCGCTACAGCAGTATTCGTGCCACGCTGGCTTGCAGAGTTATCGTTAAACCTCGATATGTCACAGCACTTCAATGCGATGTCGCGTGGAGTTATTGATTTGTCATCGATCGGATTTTACATCGGAGTAATGGTCGTTGCCTTGGTTGCAAATACCTTGGTGCTATCTTCTGGGAGGTTTCGTTAGATGACTCACTCTGCACAAACGTTGCGCGGCTTCGCGCTGAAAATGCTGCTAAGCACAGTATTGGTTGTCGTGTTGGTAGCGCTGTTAAACACCTTTTATGTGCGTTACGATTTGACGGCCGCCAAGCAGTATAGTTTGTCGTCTAGTACACAAAGCCTCATTGCTCGGCTCGACGATCGCTTGCAGGTAAAACTGTACTTCAATCAAGATATTCGCGGCCACGAATATCTGCTGCCAGAGCGTTTGCTGCTACTAGATTTGTTGTCAGAGATTGAACACCTCGGCGGTGATTTGATATCGGTAGAAACTGTCGATCCCACTGCCGATCTAGTGGCCAGCCGCGATGCCGAACATGTCGGAATAACAGCCGTCCAACTAGAAGGGCAAGACGTTGGCAGCCTCAGCATCGACTTGTTGTATCAAGGATTGGAATTACGCTATCAAGACAGTAGTGAGGTGATTCCGTTTGTGCGAGCTGACGAATTCGAGTTCGCCTTCAGTGTGCGTTTGTCGGCCTTAATAGCCGGCGAGAAACCGACAGTCGGTTTGATGTCAAACGAATCTTTGCTGCCGCCACAAATGCCAGGTATACCTCGGCAGATTCCAGAGGACAGAGTGTTTGAGCAATTGCGCAATGCCTTAGGCGAGCGATATACAGTGCGTGATCTTTCAACTACGCAACAGGCCGAACTCGATTTCGATGGCCTTTCTGCTTTAATTGTTGCGCGTCCTCATCAATTCCCAGCTAAGTACTTAGAGTCAATAAAAGACTTCTTGGCCGCTGGCAATTCTGTGTTATTGCTTTATGACAGTGAGTTCGTCGAACCAAACAGCCTGCAGCAGGTCGCGGTTGTGACAGGTCTCGAATCATGGCTTAACGAAATTGGGGTAAACGTTAGCAAGCGTTTGGTCTACGACACTCGTTCGATTACCATTCAAGCAGGTTCTCAGCAAATTGAAACCCCAAGTGGTATGCAAACAGTGCCACTACAGGCGCCATACGGTTTCGGTGTTTTTGCAGAAAACGATTCACTAAACACTGAGCATCAAATAACCACTGGACTCGGCAGTGTGGCCTTCTTCTGGGCGCACGCAATCGACACCACGGCACTTTCTAATAAGCTTCGCGCTACCGACTTGGTTACGTCAAGCGATCAAGCGTGGCTGTTACCTGCCGATTCGCAATTGGCAATGTCAACAAGCAACATTCGCGAGTTGCAGATAAAGGCCTTCGCGTCGGGTGAGCCGCAACGTTACCCGCTTGTAAGTTTGGTTTCTGGCTTGTTTGGTGACGGTGACGAAACAGGGCGCTTGGTGGTTTGTGGCGACAGCGATTTGTTTCATAATTTAACCTTGCAGTCCCCAGAAAACCCTAACCGCGAGTTTGCATCAAATCTAATTGACTGGTTGTCCAACGACAGCGACTTAATAACTTTGCGTTCACGCGGACGCCGCCATCGACCGTTACATGATTTTGCCGCAGCTTATATTGACTCGCATGGTGGTTTCACCGACGATGAAAATGAAAACCGTCAGCTTAGTAAAGACGCTGTTGCTAAAGCCCATAGGCAGCAACGCTTAATCTCGGCAGCGAATATTTTCATGCCGATGTTGCTGATGCTCGGTGCTGGAGCACGTCATTTCATCGCTCGCAAGCGTAAAGCACGATTGGTAAAGTAAGATGTTTAGCAACCGCAATCTGTTTGTTTACATAGTCATTGTTCTGCTCGCGTTGTTTTCACGTCAGAACCCGATTGCTGGCGATGAGCATCAGCAGACTGCTCAGCAAGTCAAGCTCTTGTTTCCGCAGTTGAAGCAGCAGCTACCCCAATTGTCGTCCGTGGTTATTAGCGACTTCGACTCGAGTGTAGTCATCGAATTGCCTTCAAGCGAATCGATTTATTCTGTCGAGCAATGGTTAGTTCAGTCCAAACAGCACCCGGTAGATCGCGCAAAATTGATGTTCTTGCTCGACGGCTTAAGTGAGTTGCGTACAGTAGACTTGGTGTCCATCAATGCCGGTAAGCATGGTGTCTACGGCGTCAACGACGACGACGGCACCCGCGTTAAAATATACGACAAGTCGGGCGCGCTCATTGCTGATTGGATTGCCGGGGCTATTCGTAGTCAAGATATTGCAGGCGGTTCCAATCCGGTGTTCGAGTATTACATGCGGCGCGCCGATTCGGAAAAAGTTTATTTGTCAGGCGGGGCGATTCAGCCTAGCGCCGACGCATTAGATTGGTGCGATGTCAATTTCTTGCGCGGCATTGAGTCGTTTAAGGTCGATAGCGTGAGTCGTTTCGACAAAAA
>JAPYTC010000094.1 GCA_029941685.1 Planctomycetota bacterium
ACATTATTGCGATTGCACTCTACAAGTAATTTCCCCAATCATGACTGAGCAACAAGAACCATCTACCACAACCCGCTATACTCCCAGCGAGTTCGAAGATTCTATTTATCAAATTTGGCAAGACAGTGGCTTGTTCACGCCTCCGGCTGACGGATTGCGTCCAACGTTTACGGTGATGATTCCGCCGCCCAACGTTACGGGTGTGTTGCACATGGGGCATGCTCTGAATAACACATTGCAAGACGTAGTGATTCGTCATCGTCGCATGACAGGTTACGATGCCTTGTGGGTCCCCGGAACCGACCACGCGGGTATCGCTACGCAAGCTGTAGTCGAGAAAAAGCTCTACCTAGAGCAAGATCTAAAGCGTTCAGATATGGGGCGCGATGCTTTTGTCGACGAGATATGGAAATGGCGCGAACATCATGGTGATGTGATTTTAAACCAGCTGCAAAAGTTAGGCGCGAGTTGTGATTGGTCGCGAACTAAATTCACTCTCGATCCCGGAATGTCACTTGCAGTGCGTACTGCTTTCGTGAAAATGTGGGAAAAGAAATTGGTTTACCGCGGCAGTCGCTTGGTCAACTGGGATTGTAATCTTGAAACTGCAGTGTCCGACGACGAAATAGAATACGTTACACGCAAGGGACAAATCTATACTTTACGCTATCCATTAGCAGACTCAGATGAATACATCGATGTCGCAACGACTCGCCCTGAAACAATGTTGGGTGATATGGGCGTCGCAGTGCATCCCGATGACAAGCGTTATGCGCATATGGTGGGCAAGAATATTGCCTTGCCGTTAACCCATCGCTTAATTCCTATTGTTGCTGACGATTCCGTTGTGGCTGATTACGGTACCGGTGCGGTAAAGATCACTCCGGGTCACGACCCAGCCGACTACGAGCGCGGTCAACGTCACAATATGCAGGTGATGAATATCCTCAATGGTGATGGCACCATGAACGAAGAGTGTGGTCAATTTGCTGGACTGCCACGCGAGAAAGCGCGTGAAGAAATCGTCGCTGCATTTGAGAAGCTCGAGTTATTCGTGGGCGTCGAAGACATTACCCACAACGTCACGATCTCCGACCGATCCAAGTCTGTGATCGAACCATTGGTGTCCGAACAGTGGTTTGTGCGTATGAGCGAAATGTCGCAGCCAGCGATTAACGCGGTTAACGATGGCAGCCTAAACTTCAAACCAGCACGCTGGAAGAACGTTTACCTCGATTGGCTAGAAAACGTTCATGACTGGTGCATCTCGCGTCAGCTCTGGTGGGGTCATCGCATCCCAGTTTGGTACGACGAAGACAACACTCCATTGGCGTCTATTGAAGACGTAGAAATTGGTTCCTTGCACCCTGAAACCGGTAAGCCGATTGTGCGCCAAGACGAAGACGTGCTCGACACTTGGGCCTCGTCTTGGTTGTGGCCATTCGCAACTTTAGGTTGGCCCGATTCTGAGACTAGCCAAGATTTAACTCGTTTTTACCCAACGCAGTTTTTGTCTACCGGGCGCGACATCATTTACTTGTGGGTGGCACGTATGGTCATGGCGGGTTACGCCTTCCTTGACGAAATGCCCGAAGCCGACCGTTGTCCATTCTCGACTTGCTATATTCACGCGACAGTTCTTGATGGTCAAGGGCGTCGCATGTCAAAGTCTGCAGGCAATGGCATCGATCCAGTTGAAATGATCAACGAGTATGGCGCTGATGCCGTGCGTTACTCATTGATGATCCTGACTCGAGAGGGGCAAGATGTAAAACTCGCTGATAATCGCTTTGAGTTAGGTCAGCGCTTTTGCAATAAGATATTCAATGTTGCACGCTACGTGATGACTCATCTTAAAGGCGACTTTACTGCGCCTGCTGATAGCGCCTTTTGCTTCGAAGACAAATGGATTAAGTCGCGTTTGGCTCATTTAAATGTAACTATTTCCCAAGCACTTGAAAACTACGATTTTCACGATGCTGCGCAAGCGCTTTATCGTTTTACTACCGATGATTTCTGTGATTGGTATGTCGAGCTGTCAAAGCGGCGTCTGTGGGCTATTGACGACGCTGAAGTTACCGACGAGGTGCTGGCTTCTGCTCAAGCTGCAAAGAACACTTTAGGCGAGGTGCTCAGTGATCTCTTAAAACTCTTGCACCCATTCACTCCATTCTTGACCGAAAAACTATGGGCTGAATTGCCGCAAGATTTCCGCGAAGACCGTGGTCTATTAATGGGTAGCGAATGGCCTGTCGCTGATGAGGCTGCGCAAAACGTCGAGCTTGAGCATCAGTTTGATAAGTTGCGTGATGCTGTGCGTGCGATACGTAATGTTCGCGCCTTGCTCGAGATACCGGCAGGCAATATGCCAGAAGCAAACGTGCATTGCGAAGAGGAAAGCGATGTCGAACTGTTTAACGAACAGGCTAGTCTCGTATCATTTGCTGCGCATTTAGAGTCAATCGACGTAAAGTCTATTGATGCCGCCTCACCGGTAGCTACCGGAACAGACGTGTTCAGTGCAGGCGCGATTTTCTTGCCAATGCCCATTGATGCCGACACTTCTAAGTTGCGCAGCAACCTCGAAAAGAAATTGTCAAAAATCAAGGGCGGTTTGATCGGCCTCGAAAAGAAACTATCGAATGCCAAATTCGTTGAGAACGCCGACTCAGAGATCGTTGAGGGCGAGCGTCAGCGCATGCATGAATTGCAGATCGAGTGCAAGACCGTCGAAGCTAACTTGCAGAACCTTTAGCAGCTAAAACTTAGTTGTTTAAGTAGGCAGTCTTAATCCAATATTTCATGTTGGATAGGCTGTCGCCGTTGTTGTTGACGGGGTCTATTGAAAACTGGAACCAATACACTTTGCCGCGTGAACCGGTGATGCTGAGATCGAAGTCGAGCTCGGAATCTTTCTTGTCAAACTCAAAGCCGTGAGCCGCGCTCTTTTCGTTTTTTAGCTTAACGGGCTTGGTAAGCTTAATAGCTGCAACGGCAACACCTTCGTTGTTTACCACCAAGATGTGCTCTCTCTTGGCAGTGATGACAAGGTTCGTGATGTCATAAGAAGTGTTGATATCCATTTCTACTTCACCTTCGCTATCTTCACCTTTAACAGTGGCGCCCATCTTTTGGAGTGTCTGTGGTTTTAAGGCCGGTAGAAATGCTAGCGTGTAAACACCTGGTTCAAAGTCGAAGCCATTAAGCTTTACAGTGCTGGTCAAAATACCAATGGGGTAAAGAAAACCATCTTTAATGGCTTCCTTTTCTATCTTGGTGACAGACGGGTGTGAGCCAGAGCGAAACGGGTCACTCATTGGCGTAATGCTCATGCCGGTGTATCTTGATAACACTGCATATTGGCTAGGCAAATTAGGGTTAAGCAAGGGCCTTAATGGTGATTCACGCTTCATTGCAACTTTTGAAATATCTTTCCAGCTGTGTTTTTCGAGGCCAATGGTCTTTGAAAAGTTTAGTAAGCGTTGTGCGTTGCCACCAATTACAGACGACTTGATTTGTGGTGCTGAAGAATAAGCTGCATCACGACATGCTTGCTCACTAGCGGCGATTCTGAAACCAACTACCGGTACCGCTGCTTCGCGAGAAAATGCAATGCGCGAATCGATACGACAGTTGATGCCAGGGTTCATGTAAGAACCACCTTTAAGTATTATTCGTGATTGATCCCAAACTGGAGATGGATACAGAACTCGGTCGTCGGATTTTTTATCGCCTTCGATTACGACTTTGAACGATTTAAATCCATCAAGCCGATTTGCTGTGGTATCGGTGAATTCGTGCACTTGGCCCGACATGTCGAGCACGCCATAAGGCGAGGCATTGCCGGGGAACATGCCAACGGGTAAACGTTTCACCGCAAAGCTGTTTGGTTTTGTTGCGATGTGCCCCACAATGCTACGATTGAACTCGTTGCCAAAAGGGTATTCGTGGGTCGTATCGCCACGAGCAGCACGTACCCATTCGACTTCGGTAGGAAGGCGGACACCTGCCCAACGGCAGTAGGCTTGTGCCTGAATAAAGTTGACGAATACAACAGGCTCAAGTGCAGCGGTGGATGGCATTGCCCACTCTCGTCCTTCGTCTTGCCAATGTTCTTGCCACCATTTATCTTGCGCTGCCTCATCAAATTTGTAGCCAGGTCCTTCTAGCTTGACACCTTCTTTGATAATTTCTTGGCGCAAGTCTTTATCGATTTTTGCCCACAGTGGTGGTGGAGTTGCACCTGTCGATTCGACAAAGGCCAAATACATTTCATTGGTGACCAATGTTGGACTAATAAAAAATCCGTCGACATATTGCGACTGGCGCGGGCATTCGCCTGCGTAGATGTCACCCTCGAGAGGCTTTTCGGTGATGCGCTCAATTGTAGATTCGAGTTCGGCACCAATGACGGTCTGGCCACCAGGAACGGAAACGAAGCCTGAGAATTGTTGCGGAGCCTGAGCTAGCGCAATGACGGAAAGTGTTAGTGAAAACAGCATTTACAAAGGGGAGTTGTGTGGTGGGGGTCGTGTAATTTAACGAATCCGCGTGAAATAGCCAAAGGAACTTTTTTTACTAGCGCGAATCACTTACTCCTATAGACTATGTTTCCCCCGAGGTTTCACATTACTGTCGTGATTAAACAACAACTTTCCACCATAATTGACCCCCAATTTGCTGGCAAACGCCTAGATAAAGCGATTGTAGAACTCTTTGACGGCTCATATTCGCGTTCTAGGCTTGCGGCCTGGATACGTGATGGCTTACTGACCATCGACGGCGAGGTTGTGATTAAGCCAGGACTTAAGCTTGAAAAAGGCCAAAAGCTGTTTCTTACAGTACCTCAAGCCGAAATTCCTGAGCCAGGGTCGCGCTTAGAGCCAACCATGATCTACGAAGACGAGTTCTTAGCGGTAATCAATAAGCCTGCAGGGCTGCCGATGCATGCTAATAGTGTTGGTGATACTCAAATGTGTGTTTCTAATTGGTTGGTGTCGAAGTATGGCGATAATTTGCCAATATGCCAAGGGAAAGAGCGTCCTGGTATCGTGCACCGTCTCGATAAAGAAACATCGGGTGTCTGTATTGTCTCCTTTGAAGAAGAAGCTTTTGTCGGCCTGCAGCAACAATTTGCCGGGCGTACTGTCGAAAAAGAATATCACGCGATTTCTTATGGCGTACCGCGCTTCAAATCAGATTGGATTGAAACAAGGCTTAAGGCTGACCCACGCAAGCCCACGCGGGTCACCACAACTCAGTTGACGGGTCCCGGCACACGCGACGCATTAAGTTACTGGGAAGTTCTTGAATACTTTTCTGACACTTGCTTGTTGCGCATCAAGCCATCCACTGGTCGCAAGCACCAGATCCGCGTGCATCTTTGCTCGGTTGAATTACCGATTGTTGGCGATCCGATTTACCGCGCTAAAAATTACGGCGCTGGTATTTTGCCAGCAGACAGCCCGCTTGTCACTCGCACCTTATTGCATGCTTACCGAATTAAATTTGTACACCCTAAGACCGGTGAGCAATTAGAATTTTGCGTAGATTACCCAACCGAGATGCAGGGCCTGTTGACTCATTTAAGAAGCTCGAATGTATAAAAATATTGTCGTAATCGTCTTAACGGCATCCCCCGCATATACCCAGCAAGGCGGAGAGATAATCGGAGAATCTCCTCTTACCGCAGGGACGGCAGGTGCCTCCATAGGTTCTGGTCAAAGCGTTGTTGATGCATCTAGTAATCCGTCCACTTTGATCCATGTGTTTGAGAATGAACGTGGTGTCAAGCGACAGCAGCGTTTCGAATCGATGGTGCGCGCAGTGCATTACAACACTGATATCACCACAAGCACTGGCGAAGAGTTGTTGATTGACTTGCCCGTAGGCATGGGGCCATGGATGGGCTACGCTGCAAGAATCAATGACGAATGGGCATGGGGAGTTAACCTGCAACCCACTGTTGCTGCTAACTTTTCTACTACACGCAATACTACGCTGAATCTAGTTACCGAAGATCCTTTTGATCCGAATGCGCCTCTGCTTGATTCGCGTATTGAGCAAAGTAGTCAATTGCTCCAGATGGCTTTAGAACCAAACCTCAGTATGCGACTCAATGATTCATGGTCTATTGGTGTCGGCGCTTCTATTCGCCACACCGACCTTTCTATGGTGTCGGCGACCGAGGTCGACTTCGACACCTTACAAGGTGATTTCGTATTGGGTGCTGGTACCTGGGGTGACTTCTTCCGCGACGCTGGTGGCGAAAGTTTCCAGGCTACATTTGATGCTGAAGCTTCATCTAATGTGCCGGTGGTGTTTCTTAAACTCGGTGCCACATATTCAACTCCGCGTGGCAATAACATCGGCTTTTGGTTGCGCCCGCGCTCTACTTCTTCTGATATAGAAGGACGCATCAATGTCGACATGCGCGACGACTTAGGTAAATTCATCACTGTTCTAGAAGATAATGTGTTCGGCGAAGGCACACTCTTGACGGGCGAGCTAGTGTCGGCTTATGATTTTGCAATAAATGACGTAGCTTTCCCAGCACAAGTCGGAGTCTCTTTCTCGTCCGCAGCCACTAGTCCGACGCGTTGGCATTCAAAAGTGGTCTTTACTCAATGGAGTAAAACAATGACGGATTGGTCCGCGCACCTTAGCAATCCCAGCAATGACGAATTCACTGGCTACGTCGGTGGCGACGGCAGCATCGATATCGACATGGGCATCGACTGGAATGACACCTTGG
>JAPYTC010000095.1 GCA_029941685.1 Planctomycetota bacterium
CTCCATATCCTAGCCAACAAATTCGGCTCGGCAAACCTTGGAAGGCCACCCGTTCGCGCGCCATCTTTAACCAGCGATGCAAGTGTGCCTTTTCGGGGAACAAGCGCATCAACGCAGCGTCTGTTTTGTAAATATCTTCGGGGTCACCGCTAAGTGCTGCCCAACGGAACGGGCCTTGTCCTTCACAAAACAATGGGCGGATATACGCCGGCACAAAACCGGGGAAATCGAAAGCATTTTCGACGCCAGCTTCTTCTTGAGCAAAGGCGCGCAAGTTATTGCCGTAATCAAAAGTTTCGGCGCCGCGTTTTTGCAGCTCTAACATTTGCTCTACGTGACGTCCCATGGTGCGGAACGATTGCTTTTGATATTCAACAGCATCGCTAACGCGCAATGCCAAGGCTGCATCAAGAGTCATGCCATCTGGCACGTAACCATTGAGTGGATCATGTGCCGATGTTTGATCAGTCAAAATATCAGGCGTAATATCACGGTCAATTAATTCTTGCAACAACTCTGTTGCGTTGCAACACACGCCAACGCTTACTGCTTCGCCATTGGCCGTTGCTTCAAGTGCACGTTTAATCGCTGCATCGATACTGTCCGCGCATTCATCGAGGTAACCCGTGCGCAATCTAAAATCGATGCGTGCTTGCTCAACGTCGGCAATAAGGCAGGTACCCTCGTTCATCGTCACGGCCAGCGGTTGTGCACCACCCATGCCGCCAACACCCGCCGTTACAGTTAGCGTGTTTTTCAACGACTCTATGCCGCGCTGCTTCGCCAACGCCGCCAGTGTTTCATAAGTACCCTGCAAAATACCCTGCGTGCCAATGTAAATCCATGACCCCGCAGTCATCTGACCATACATCATTAAACCCTTATCTTCAAGATCGCGGAAGTGATCCCAGTTTGCCCACTTGCCTACCAAATTAGAATTTGCAATTAACACTTTTGGCGCGTGCGCATGTGTCTTAAAAACAGCCACCGGTTTGCCACTCTGCACCAACATCGTTTCGTCAATTTCTAACTCTTGTAAAGTCTTTACGATAGCTTTCGCAGCTGACCAGTTGCGCGCAGCCTTGCCGGTGCCGCCGTAAACTACTAAATCTTCGGGGCGCTCGGCGACTTCAGCGTCGAGATTATTCAAAAACATACGCAGAGCGGCTTCAGCATGCCAGTCTTTACAGTAGAGCTTCGTGCCCGTCGGAGCTTTTTGAGCTCCAGGAGAAATTGTTAGGCGCTGGTCAGATGTCATGGTGTAATATTGTAAAACCACCAATATATGTTGGGGTTCAATAGTTATGCTCATTTCACTAATCCTCTCAGCCTTAGCCGCTCCTCAACAGGACGGCTTGATTCTTGTCGGCCCTAGTTCGAGTACCGACACCTTCTTGCTCGACAACAACGGCGCCGAAGTTCACACCTGGACGACATCAACATATGGGCCTGGTCAAGCTAGTTATCTGACTGAATCCGGACACCTTATTCGTACGGTACGCGTTACGGGATTACCGGCTTCGTCTATTGGTGGCTCTGGTGGCGGCGTCGAAATTTACAATTACAACGACGTGCTGATTAGCGATTTCTTTTATGCGACTAACGACCATCTACTACATCACGATATTGCGGTAATGCCTAACGGCAACATCCTTATGATTGCATGGGAGAAGATTCTTGATGTCGACCTAATTGCCGCTGGACGTGACGCTGGGATAAGCGGGCCATTCCTGTGGTCCGAATCTCTTCTTGAAGTCGACATGACAACGGGCAGCATCGTCTGGGAATGGCATGTGATCGACCATGTGGTGCAAGATCGCGATCCAGCCAAGCCGAACTATGGTGTCATCGCCGACAACCAAACTCGCCTCGATGTTAATCAGCCAACCAGCCTTCCTGCTGCCAGTGATTGGCTGCACTTCAACGCCATTGATTACAATGCCGACCTCGACCAAATTGCCGTAAGCAGCCGTGTGCTTAGCGAGATTTTTATCATCGACCACAACACTACAACCGCACAAGCAGCTGGTGTTGGCGGCGACTTTTTATATCGTTGGGGTAATCCAGAAAACTACGACCGAGGTACTCCTGCTGATCGCATGCTTAGTGGTCAGCATGATATCCAGTGGATCGCCAACGACTGCCCCGGTGCCGGCAACCTGATCGTTTTCAATAATGGTCGTCCCGGTCCTTCTGCGGCATCAACAGTTGATGAATTCACTCCGCCACTAGACCCAGCAACGGGTACCTACACAATCGGCATAACGGGTTCATACGGGCCAACCTCTCTTGCATGGACCTATGACCCGACGCCATCCTTTTTTGGAAGCCATACTTCAGGATGCCAGCGCCAGCCGAATGGCAACACCTTGATTTGCAACGGCCCTAATGGAGAGTTGTTTGAAGTAGACCCTGTGGGAAATACTGTCTTTAACTGGTCTTACTCCACGACTTTAAATCCTGGCATTTTCAAAGTGCGCCGCTATCAAACATCTTTATTTCAAGATAAAAACCTTTTCCATGCCAGCACCGGTGATGCCGTTGATTTCGACCTCGCCGCTGGGAGCATGAATGCCGGGCGTCCTTATATTCTGGTTGGTACGATGTCGGGCACTTCGCCTGGAACAACTGTCGGTGGACTACATATTCCAATCAATGTCGATGCCTTTACTAACATCACTCGATCTGCGGCTTACTCTAGTTTCTTCCTAGATTTCCAAGGTAATCTAGATTTACTCGGCAATGCGACTGCGCAGCTGATTACTGGGCCAATCCCATCAGGATATGTGGGTCGCACCATGCACTTCGCCTACGTACTTCTTTCACCACTCAATTATTCGTCTAACGCTACTGGGGTAGATATCGTATTTTAGCCCACTGTGACAAAACTGACCTCCCTTTTAATCATTTTGGCGCTCGGCTCTTGTGGCTCTGCGCCAACCACCGAACTCAGCACTTGGGGCAGCATGAAAACTGTGCTTGCTCAAGGCAAAACAGCAGCGCGAATCGCGATGTCTGATGCGATTACACCACATTCTGTAGGTATCGGTGCACTTGCGGGCCTTGAAGGCGAACTCACCATCATAGATGGCGTAATTCACGCAGCGCGTGTAACTCCCAACTACGACCTCACTTCTACTCAACTTACCGGTAGCCAGACCAACGACAGCGCAACGTTGTTGGCCATCTGCGAAGTAGCAGAATGGGAAACCGTCCTACTTGGCGAAGTGCCTAGTTTGAGCGCACTCGAAACAATTGTCGCCGCTGAGCTCATTGAGCGTGGCTTCGACATGACACAGCCCGTACCGTTTAAGGTCGAGACAACGTTCTCCGAAATTTCGATTCACGTGCTGAATAATTCATGCCCAATTGCAAACCCTGACGGCCCAGAACCTTGGCGTGGCCACTTCAATACTAAAAATGGCCACCTAGTCGGTCTTTATGCGGTAGGCTTCGGAGGCGAGCTCACTCACCATGGGTCAGATTCGCACATCCACGCCATCGTTCTCGACGGCGATGTCGTTAATTCATCAGGCCATGCCGAATCATTTGCACTCGAGCCAGGCTCTATCCTCTACCTCCCTAAGTAAATGTTAGCAACCGTCTGGTTCAACCCAAACTGATCAAAGTGTCGCAAATTAAAGCAGTTGCTTACAGATGCCGGCCGTGACGCCGAATATCGCCACTACCTAGACAATCCCCCATCTTTGGCTGAGCTTCGAGACCTGTTCTCGAAACTCGATTTTTCACACCCCACACAAATGATGCGTAGCGACTTTAGCGAGTCCGATACGCACGAATCTTGCTTGTCTGCTATAGTAGACAATCCAAGTCTATTACAGCGACCGATTTACGTCGACTCAACTAAAGCTGTGATTGCCCGCCCTCCCGAATTAGCGCTCTAATTCCCGGAACAATCTAACCTTTTGACCGTCCATTAATAAATGAACATTTTCATCCTTTTAAGCTCCATCCTCCTTGCCTCACCGCAAAGTGCTGCTGTCAGCACCGATCTGGCACAATATACTGAACAAGCTGGCGTCCGTGAATTCACGGGCCGCTTAATTGTTCGTCCTCTACAGAACGAATCAGCGCAGTTACAGGCCTCACAGCTTTTAGCGGCCTACGGTTTAATTGAATACGTCAAGGCCACCGATGAATACGTCATCGTTGTGCCTGAGGGCCAAAGCGAAAACGCTTTATCACAATCTTTGATGAGCAGCGGCCTGATTCAGTACGCTGAACCTGATTATATGTTGTACCCAGTTAACACTACGCCGAATGATCCTAATTTCGGCTCACAGTGGCAACACTCAAAAATGCGCTCGGCCGCAGCTTGGGATTTCGGCACCGGCGACGGCGCTTTCATCGCAACGACTGTGGACACAGGCGCCGACCTTAATCACCCAGACTTGCAGGCGAACTTGATTTCAGGTTACAACTCTGCCGATCGCCAAACTCAAGCTAATGGCGGAAGTGTGGGCGACATCAACGGTCACGGCACCATGACTTTAGGTTGCGTTGGTGCGATTGGTAATAATGGTGTTGGTGTTGTAGGCATGGCCTGGGACATCAAACTAATGCCGGTTCGCTGTACCAACTCATCTGGTGGCGGTGCTTACCTTTCGGACTTAACTGACGGCGCACGTTGGGCAGTTGATAATGGTGCACGCGCGATTTCAGTGAGCTACTCAGGTGGCGAAAGCAGCAGTGTTGAAAGTGCTGGCTCTTACATCCGTAATCAAAACGGTTTGATGAGCTGGGCATCTGGTAACGGCGGCAACCGTGTTTACGGCTCTGATCACGCAAGCGTGATTATAGTTGGCGCTACTAATTCTTCTGATAACCGTACAAGCTGGTCCACATACGGTGACTGGGTTGATGTTGTTGCGCCAGGCGACAACATTCGCACAACTACTAATGGTGGCGGCAACGGAACAGCAAGTGGTACATCATTCTCAACGCCGATTGTCAATGGCGTGATTGCAATGATGATGATCGCAAGCCCTAGCTCAACGCCAAACGAAATTGAGCAAATGTTGTTCGACAACTGTGTCGACATAAGTTCTAGTGGCGAAGACGTCTACACTGGCCACGGACGCCCTGACTTTTACGACTGCATGGTAGCTGCGGATGCTGTTGGCGGTGGCGGTGGCGGCAACGACACTATTGCACTAGCCACTACAAGCAATAATCCTGCAGCTGGTTCGAGCTTCTGGCTAACCGCAAGCGGTGCCCCAGCATCTTCACCTTACAGGATTGTGTACTCGTTTACAGATCAAAGCCCTTTCTTCGCATCATTCAACGGTCTCGTGCATACTGGCACAACAACTGCATCAGGCACGGTGGCTGTCATAAAGGTAGTCCCAGGCGGAGCAAGTGGACGTACTGCGTTCATGGAATTGCAATCTTTGTCAAGTGGCGTTATTACTGACAGCAACGCTATCCGCCTAGACATTCCTTAAGGGGCAACTACTGCGCAAGCTACAGACTTCTCGAGCATTACAGTTGCAGTGAAAACCTGATAACGAAAACGCTTAACATTTGCAGCTTGCAAGCACTCGGTAATTACCGAAGGGCTAACCTTAAAGAACGTAGACAGCTCACGCCGTTTACGTTCTTTGACAAATTGGAGTTGTTGATTGTCATCGACCGCGACTACTCCGTCGCGTAACAAGGCGCGCACGAATTGTGACTGGCGCTCTGTCCAGTCCCAAAGCAAGCCGCCGATTGCAGAAACCGCACCCGTCAAGCTGCGGTTTGATAATTCATCGAAGCCACATGCTGCAAAGAACAGTCTGTTGCGCTGCGCTTCATCGAAAGCCTCTGTAAGCTCGGCCTCGGTCTGCGCAAAAGCGAAACGGCACTTTATTGGAGTGAGCCGCAAAGTCAACTCACAGATCATTTCGATAAGGCGTCCGGATTTTTGGAGGGTAGAATCTGAGCCCACACTGACTTCGCACAAAAAGTTTTCTCCGTCGAGCAGCTTAATATCACTGACAAGCACATCGGCATAGCGCTGACTAACAGCTTCAGTCACCAATTCAAGACGTCGCTTAAGCACCGCCGCGGTTGAACCACCTGGGCTTAAAACTTTTGCTTGCAACAAGTATTTATTCATCTAGATTCTATTTCGACAAAGACACGCTTCACCACAGGATAGCGTTGCTTAATCGCAGAATCTAGTTGTGCAATGGCGTCTTCAACGTCGCCGGCAAGAACATCATTTGCAAAATCGACGCTAATATTTACCAGCACAAAGTCTGGTCCCATGTGCATCGTAAGCACTTCGTTAACGTGCTCTACACCATCGACAACATCTGCCATGTCGCGAATGCCCTGTACTTCACCTGCAGATGCGGCCTCGCCAATTAATAAACTTTTAGTTTCGTATGCGAGCCAAGCAGCAGTTCCAGCAAGAATGAGCCCGATAACAATCGATGCGCCGCCATCGGCCCACCAAACCTGATGCGCGTCAGCGAGGTAAATCCCGAGTAAAGCAACCGCTAACCCGAGTAGCGCGGCAGTGTCTTCGAATAACACAACAAATAACGATGGGTCTTTACTGTATTTAACCGCATCAAGAAATCCGTGACGCCCCTTAACACGCCGAAACTCTTTAACCGCAAAGAACCAAACCGCCGCTTCGAAAACAAAGGCCAACCCAAGAACGATATAGTTCATTCCGGCAGACGTCATCGGTTGTGGATCGCGCAAATGGTGAATGCCTTCGTATATGGATACGCC
>JAPYTC010000096.1 GCA_029941685.1 Planctomycetota bacterium
ATTATCCTTCATCGCCACATTGTAGTATGATAGAGACGTGTTAGCCATACCCATCCTGTTGTTGATGCTCGGCGCTCTCCTCGGCGGACTACGTTGCTTATTGCAAGCTGCCGACACAAAGCATCCAACTAATTTACTAGACGACGCCATCCGCCAGCGTCTGACTGTCGAACTCAAACGCCGCCCAAACCTAGCCAGGACCAGCGGCTTAGCACGTGTCCTTTTTGTTTCTGCAGCAGCGGTCGCCAGCGCTAACATTCTGCAAGACTTCGGTAGCTCATCGACTCGAGTGCTCATCGCCGTCATCGCCACCCTCAGCGCCGGCCTATTACTCGAAGGTGTGCCATCATTAGTCCTAAGAAATCGCGGACGCTACCTAGTTCTACTTTCACTGCCCCTCGCCCGACTTTGCGATTGGCTGATGTGTCCAATCACGTTGCTAATTGAAAAAACATTACGCGCGCTCGATGCAGAAGTTGTCGCTGGCGAAGAAACGCTTTCCGAATCCGAGCAGCGAATGATTGGCCGTGTATTTGAATTAGGCGAGTCCGATGTCGCCAAAGCAATGACTCCGCGTACCGAATTAACTGCAGTTCAAGGCAGCGCCACCTTGCTCGAATGTCTCGAAATAATGAATCAGGCTGGACACTCACGCATTCCTGTTTTTGGCGAGAATCTCGACGACATTCTTGGCATCGCTTACCTCAAAGACATCGTGGCGATGACCGCCGATGGTAATGAACTCGGCAACTGTATCGTAAAAGACAATCTGCGTAATTCATACTTCATTCCTGAAACCAAGTCCGTTAGCGAATTGCTCGAAGAAATGCGAAGTAAGCGCGTGCACCTTGCTGTGGCCGTCGACGAATACGGAGGAACCGCTGGTGTAATCAGTATCGAAGACATCCTCGAAGAGATTGTTGGCGAGATTCAAGACGAACACGACGACCAAGAAGAGCAGGCGCAAGTTGTGCATGTCAACTCGCAAACAACTATTGTCGAAGGCAAGATGCCGCTGTCTGATCTAAACGAGTTACTTGAATGCCATTTACCCCATGACGAAGATTACGACACGATTGCTGGTTTACTATTTGACCGGCTCGGTCACATTCCTACACGCGGCGAGATTTTAACGCTAAACAACATCAGCATGCGCGTGCTACAAGCCGACGAACGGCGAATACTAAAAATCGAAATCAAGTTCGACGCTGACGATGCAGAATAAATTGTCTTCTGTTGCCATCGTGCTCCGTCGCTGGCCTTACTCTGAATCATCCTTAATATTCCGCGCCCTCACCCCGCAGCTCGGCACAATTTCTGTACTCGCTAAAGGGGTGCAAAAACTCAAAAGCGGCAAAATCGGAGTCATCGACACGTGGGCGTTAGTCGAATTAGATCTCAGTCGCCGTCCAAAGGCTGAAATGTTCAATCTAGTCGGATGCCAGCTTCTCGATCGCATGGGCGGACTCAGTACAGATGTGCAATTGTTAAATGTCGCGGGCATCCTCACCGAACTTGCCGAAGTGGGCGCACCCGCCGAGCAACCCTCTCACGAGATTTTTCTGTGGTTGCAAAAATGGCTGCAGCGCTTGTCCGCCGGTGGTGATTACAACTTGGTTTTAGCACGTGCCATTCTTGAAGCACTGCACTTACTCGGATTCGAGCCGGTTTTCCCTGAAAAAATTGAGTTCGAGCGTTATTGGTTTTCGCCAGCAGACGGCGGTTGCACACTCAACGCAAGCGCACCGCGTCCAAATCAGTCGGCACGGCGGGTTTCTGCTAATGAAATCGCTAGTTTGCAGAAAATTATGAAAGCAAACGACACAAACTTGCCTAATGACTTGGGCAATTTGCCGGCTTGCATTACACTATTAGGAGATTTTCTACATTACCACCTCGAACGATTGCCCAAGGCATGGGAAATGTACCTTAAATCCGAATCCGCTAACAACCGATGAAATTCGCATCCATAATTTTGTGTTTGGTCGCAAGCCTAACTAGCTCGTGCACTATTACTTATTTACAGTTAAATTCTTCTCAACTGCAGCCCGCATCTGAGGCCTTTGCTGCTGAAGATTACGATTTATGCCACGATTTACTTTACGATCTTAAGCTCAAAGATTTCATTATCGGCGTGCAACACGAATACGCTTATTTACGTGGCATGAGTGCCCATCGTCTTGGGAAAACCACCGATGCAATCAAACAACTTAGTGATTATCTAACTTTGCCAGGCGCTGTGCCTTCACGCATGCGTGTCGTAGAAGAATTTCTTCTTGGGTACGCCAAACAATATCTTGATGGTGACATCAAAGCTTTTTGGATATTCTCTACACCGGGAAACGGCTTTAATATATTAGAACACCTAGCCATAATGGCCTCTGACATTGAGATTCAAGCACAGGCAAACGCAATGGTTGCCGAGCACTACTTCGAAAATCGCCGCTACAAACTTGCTGTGGGTTTTTATTCAAGATTGCTAAACCCGCGCTTTGCTTCACTAGGCTGGGGAGACCGCGCCCTGTACCGTTTCACCGAATGTCGTTACTTGATGCTCATCCCTAAAAAGTCAGACGAGCAGTCCATCATGTTTGCCCTCAAATCCGCGAAGTCATATCTCGAAATGTATCCGGCCGGGTTAAACCGCGTCGATGTCGAAGCCATTGCTGCAGATTGCATCACCGAGCTTTCAAAAATGCATTTCGTTATCGCCGAATACTATGTAACTATCGGCAACCCAATTGGTGCCGAGCACCATTTCAAATTGGCTAGCGGCCAAGAGTCACAAGGTGATACCTCCAAAGTCGGCCTCATTCCTATTTCTAACCCTGTAGCGCAAATGGCTTCACAGCGCTTAACTGAATATGTTTATTAATTTGCGCGTTATCCTGCTCGGCTTAATGCTCACGCTCAGCAGTTGCGGATACCAGCTTATTCGCAGCGACAGCGCAAGTGACATTAGTTTTTTAGTGCCTACCGCCGTCAACAACAGCGAGTTCTTTGGCCTTGAAGGTCAACTAACTCAAAGCACTCGCCAACAACTTAATCGTTTAATTGGCGCCCAGCTGAAATCGGCCGATTGCGATTACCAACTTAGTTTAACTATTGCTAAAGCAAAACGCTCAGCCCGCGCGTGGTCAAGGAATGGTGGCGTAAACATGGGCATGATTTCGCTTACGATTAGTTACCAACTTGTTGATCGTAATCAGAATATAGTTTTCAATAACAGTATCTCACGTAACCAAGAGTTCCTATCCAGTACTGGCGAAGACACTAGTCATGCTTTCACCGAAGCCATCGCCGATATTTCGCAACAAATCGTGCTCGAAATTTCCGAGCACCTGTCAAACAACAATTAATGTCACAAGACCAACAACCTAATACCCCCGGCAACGATGACAAGCCCAAAGGCAATCGTTCTGGAATTATCATCCTTGTTTTTCTAAGCATCTTGATTGCACTTGCGTTTTTTGGTGGCGACTCTGCTCCCAAAGAGATGACGCGTGATGCCTTGTTTGCTAATCTATATACTGGCCAAGTACGAAATATTAGCGCTAGCGCAGATGGCAGTATCTACCAAGTCGAGCTCAAAGTAGGCGAGCCAAACCAAAAATACAGGGTTGCGGTGCCCGATGTGCGAGTTGAAATTGAAGAGCTTACGCGATTACTCGCACAAGGCAGCAATATTGGCAACCTCAAACTAGAGAGTTTTATTAACGAGATTAACGGCGGTTCGATTGTGCCACTACGTGGTTACCCACTGCGCATCACTCAGCTCGTCAATCCCGAGCAAACTAAAGGACCGGTCGAGACTATACAACGATTTTTCGCCGAGTATCTCACTCACTCGGGTTATGAGTATGCTGAAATCGATTCGAATTCTTCTAATGATTCAGCAATCGACATGGTGGCACTAAGCAAAGCATTCTCTAGCGCCGGTAAAAGCATCGACGCGGGTATCGTGCTTAATTTACCACATGGCTTAACAACCAAAACGACTAGCGGCTGGGCGACTTTCCTCTACAGCTTTGGTCCAATCTTGATGTTCATGTTGTTGTTCTACTTCTTGTTCATGCGTCAGCGCGGCGGGCAAGGCGGAATGATGGGCTTCCCGAAATCGCGGGCAACTTTATACAACAAAGAAAACCGTACAGGAATAACATTCGCCGACGTTGCCGGTATCGACGAAGCAAAAGAAGAAGTTGCAGAGATTAGCGATTTTCTGCGCAACCCTGGCAAGTTCACAGCTTTAGGCGGACGCCTTCCACGCGGTGTACTGTGAGTGGGCCCTCCAGGAACCGGTAAAACTTTGCTGGCGAAAGCAATTGCTGGTGAGGCCAATGTGCCATTCATCAGCATTAGTGGTTCTGACTTTGTCGAAATGTTCGTCGGCGTTGGCGCAAGCCGCGTGCGTGATTTGTTCGAGCAAGCGCGCAAAGAAGCGCCATGTATCATTTTCTTAGACGAGATTGATGCCGTCGGTCGCAAACGCGGACAAGGAACTGGTGGCGGTAACGACGAGCGCGAGCAAACACTAAACGCGATCCTAGTAGAGATGGACGGCTTCGGCTCAGACGAACGCATTATCGTTATTGCAGCAACTAACCGCGCCGACGTGCTCGACCGTGCATTGTTACGACCAGGACGTTTCGATCGTCAAGTTACAGTCGACTTACCCGATGTTAAAGGTCGCGCAGCCATCCTCGCTGTGCATGCGAAGTTAATCAAGCTTCACCCAGACACAAGCCTCGTTGACATTGCAAAAGGCACGCCGGGATTCTCTGGTGCCGAGCTAGCAGCGCTGCTTAATGAGGCGGCAATTATGGCAGCACTAGCAAACCACCATTCTGTGACTCAAGACGATCTCGAAGAAGCGCGCGACAAAGTGCGGTTCGGTCGTCAAAAGAAATCGCATGCGATGGACGAAAAAGATTTGCGCGAAACGGCCATCCACGAATCTGGCCATGCCGTTGTGAGTTACTTTATGAAGCACTCCGACCCGGTGCACAAAATAACAATCATCCCACGCGGACAAGCATTAGGCGCAACTTTCTTCTTGCCCGAAAAAGATCATTACAACTGGTCGAAAAAGCAGTTGCTTGACGAAATTTGTGTACTGTTCGGTGGTTATGCCGCAGAGATGCCCTTCTTGCAAGACACCTCAGCTGGAGTCTCAAATGACCTCGAACGCGCAACACGCCTTGCACACACTATGGTGCGGCGCTTCGGCATGAGTTCTTTGGGGCCAATCAACCTCGACTTGCAGCACAATGAATGGGGCATGGTACAACGGATGTACTCCGAAAAAACCGCGCAACTTATTGATGTAGAGGTCGCGAAAATCGTTACCGAACAGCAACAACGTGCCGACGATATCATTCGCGATAAGCACGACTTAATCGAAGGCATCACCAATGCGCTGATGAAATACGAAACTATCAACCGCGAAGAATTCGAAGCGTTGATGAGCGGCACGAAACTAGAAGATCTGCGCCAAGAGACAACTACTAGCGTAAAGTTGTCTTCCACTCCGCCACCGGTACCGCCGGCCACCACGGTTAGTGAAGATGTTGCCGACGACGTCAGCCCTCAAGCTGAATAAGTTTGAATGGCGAGCTGCGTCTTTAATTGACGACGCAGCCCGTCACGATTTAGCGCGCAAAGGCTTTCATTGGCAGCGCATGTTAGATGATGGTAGCTCGCTATATTTGAGGCATGGCCAGTGCTCCACCACAGACTTAAACAACTCCGACGCCGCTGCCGTTTTCCAATCGCTGCTCGCTGCCGAAGCTTCCTGTGCACGCCCCACTGCTGATGCCAAGCTCATGGCCATCGTCAACTTAACAGAAGATTCATTTTCTGATGGCAGCACTTACCAACTGAGCGAAAGCGAGCTGCTCAGCCACTGCCAGCAGCTCATTGACGATGGCGCATGCATCCTCGACCTTGGTGCAGAATCTACGCGCCCAGGCGCAGACGAAGTAGATGATAAAACCCAAATCGCATTGCTAAGTAATGCAATGCGCGTACTAAGTCATCTCAATGTTCCGCTTTCTATCGACACTCGCAGTGCTGCAGTAGCCAAACATTGTTTATCGGCAGGCGCATCCATGATCAACGACGTCTCAGCTCTCGGCGACGAACATATGGCAGCCGTTGTTAAAGAATATGAAGTGCCTATTGTGCTGATGCATAGCCGCGGCACATCAAAAACTATGCAGCAGCAATGCAATTATAGATATTTAATCGGAGAAATTTGCGACGAATTGGCGGTGAGCATCAATCAAGCGCTAAACGCAGGCATTAACGCTGATAACATTATTATCGACCCAGGAATCGGTTTCGCAAAAAACGCACAGCAGAACTTCGAAATCGTCAGTAGCTTAAGTGCATTCCGCAGCCTAGGATTCCCTATTTTGGCTGGTCCTTCACGCAAATCTTTTCTGGCCAGTGTCCTTCCCGAGTTGTCTGCCGAGCAGCGCGACGGCGCTACAGCCGGCGCTGCGAGTATTTGCGCCTACCACGGTGCAGAATATTTACGACTCCATAGTGGCGGAACGAATTGGGATGCGGTTAAAATAGCTCAAGCATGCAGCTAAGTGCATTTCATTTCTCTGACGCCATCGAGGTATTCATTCTCAGCGTGGCGATTTACGCGATTTTACGGTTCATTCGTAACACGCGTGGTTCGCGATTACTGCAGGGATTAATTACCTTTGTTATTGTCTCGGGCCTCTTC
>JAPYTC010000097.1 GCA_029941685.1 Planctomycetota bacterium
CATCCCAGCCGCACTCGGGCTCATTTTACACTATCTAGCAATTCGTCGCCAAGAATTCTCGCAAGATGATAACTGCCGCTGTCGAGTCGAGCACAGCCTTTTTCTTCTTACCCTTAAGCCCCGTTTCCTTGAGCAACATATGGGCTTCTTTGGTGGTGTGGCGTTCATCTTGGTGTTGAATGTCAAAACCTTCTGGCAGCGCCTTGCGACAAGCATCAATAAACAGGTGGACGTTTTGCGCTTGCTCGCCTTCGCGTCCGTTGGGCATGTAAGGCATGCCAATTAATAAGCGCACAATCTGACGTTCTTTAACATGTGCTAGAACGGCAACAACGGTGTCGCTTAAACTGGAACTCACGATTGCCGGCAAAGGCTGTGCGGTAATGCCCATCGGGTCGCACGATGCGAGCCCGGTACGCTTGAGACCGTAGTCGATGGCAAGTGTGCGGCCGATCACGATTAATTACAGTAAGTCGTTTTGCTCGTCGGCCCTGAGTTGCTCGACAAACTTTTTAACATCTTCACTACGATTGCGTGGAGCGACCAAGACAGCATCTTTAGTATGCACCACAATGAGATCGTCGAGGCCTAAAACCGCAATGCATTGCTTGGATGAAGAGTAGGCTAATATACCTTTCGCGTCGTGTGTAAGCAGCTTGCCGCCGTTGGCGAAGACAAGAGCATTGCCGTCATCATCGTGGTCTATTTCGTCGTACAAGGCTTTCCATGAGCCGATATCCGACCAGTTGTAAGGCGCGGACAATACTTGAACCCCATCAACTCTTTCCATGATGCCAATGTCTATCGGCTCGGCTGGTAGGCTTGGGTATAAGTCGTCGACAACAGTTTGGTAACTGTCGGACCCAACAACTGCCGCGATTTTTTGCAGTCCTGCATCGAGGTCAGGCATGTGTTGCGCAATCGCATCAAGAATAGTGGATGATGTCCATACGAAGATGCCGGAATTCCAGAGGTAGTCGCCACTTGCCAAAAACTTTTCAGCGGTGTCGTGGTCGGGTTTTTCTTTGAAGGAATCTACGTTGTAGCATTCTACGCCGTGCGGTTCAGAATGCTTGTCGGCGCGTTTGATGTAGCCATAACCCGTTGCTGGGTAATCAGGTACGATGCCGTAAGTTACAAAATTAGCACCAGATTCGGCGACTTCGGCGCCGGCTTGTAAGCTGCGCAGAAATTCGGAGCGCGGACCAATTACATGATCGGCAGGCAATATCACCATCGTGGCGTTGTTGTCGCCAGCGTGAATTACTGTCGCAGCTAAACCAACACACGCCGAGGTGTTACGCGCGCACGGCTCAACCAAAATATTGGCATCCGGTAATTCGGGGCAACATGCGCGAATACCATCAACTTGCGCAGCATTGGTGACTATCCAAATACGTTCGGAAGGAATTAATGGGTCGAGACGCTCGACTGTTTCGGCGAGCATGGCTTTGCTGCCCATTATGGGCAACAGTTGTTTAGGTCGAGCAGTGCGGCTTTCTGGCCAAAATCGTGTACCAGAGCCACCTGCCATTATTACGGCGTGAAGCATATTGCTATTGTACAGGAATTATTGGGGAGATGTTCCAGTCAGGTGTGGCGGGCGAAGGCAACCACAATGGAAACGGTGGTGGCACAAAAGCCTCGCCGTCAGAAAACCAGTTGAGTATTTTTGCCCAACTTCGATGCTTGATTTGTAAATCTTCGATTGGACCATAAATTTGCTGTTCGATAAAGACATCGAGAATGTCTTTTATCAGAGGCAAACGAGTAATCAGACTGAGGGTTCGCACGGTTATTTTTAAATCGATGGCGGCGTCCATTGTTGCAGCACCCTTGCCGATAAACTCAAACGCAGTTCCATCGAGCGAAAAGTTATCGACGGTCATATTGCCGTTCCCATTGAGGGTGACTTCGAGCCTCCCTTTGTCAATAACTGGAGCTGGGAACCCAGATATTTTCCAGATGCTCTTTAACACCGGCACCGAACCGAGCATCGCATCTTCGAGTGATAAATCAACCTTACCCGTACAGTCAGTCGGCAAAGTGGTGGTGCTACGCAGCTCGATGTCGCCGTTTACGCGCCCTGAGAGTGCACCGCGAATGTCCAATTCATTACGCATCTGCCCGAGATCGATGCTCGATAAATGCATATTCAAAAGATAGGGGATGTCATCGCCTGGCAAAATTGCAAAATCACCAGCAATGTTTCCGTCGAGCAACCTAGCTTCGACTTTGTCAACGCGAATACCTTTTTCGTTGATAATGACCTCTGCGCCCTCGGGCGTTCTCACTTCGCTGACCGCAAGTTGCCCAAGCAGCCCCTTGCCATCGGTAATCGACATAGACGCTGTGAAATCATTCGCTGAATTCCATTTAGCTTCATTGATCGCAAAAGCCGCATAACCCTCTTTGAACGGAATTCCTTCGCTAACCTGTAAATCAGTAATTTCAACTCCACCAGTGAATTCAGCTTTGATTTTACCATCTGTAAATAGGTCGGCACTAGCGTGAAGGCTTTCGGCTTTGATCTTTCCGGTCACGCCAAGGTCGCGCAGGGTGGTGGCAAACCCAGAGCCCGCCAAGGCTGGCAAGTCAGAAGTCAATTCAATGCCACGGTTAGATTCGAGATCAGCTTCTATGTGCAAGCGGTCGCCAAATAATTCGCCGCCAAAGTTGTAAACCATCAGCGTTGAGTTCTTTGACGAAATTTTCAACTTGCCTGCTCTGATGGCGTTGGGGCTCAAGTGCAATTGACCGTTCAATTGAAAGACATCATCGGGGTTGTCACTGATGTTTACCGCTAGCGGCTGCAAGTCAATGGCGCTAGTGAACTGCTGCGGTCGGATAGGGTTGAAGCTGACAAAACCAGTAATCGCTCCGTTCCAGTCGAGGTGTTCACCCCATGCCTGTTGGCCGGCAAATTGTTGACTACCGCTAATTAGCTTGTTGCTAAGTGGTAGCCGACTCAAGTCAGCTGTCGCGATATTAAGATCGTCGATGTGCGATAGATTGCATTGTCCAACAATCAAACCGTCTTGCACTTTGGTCGATATCGAGCCGACGTGAAAGTTAAAAGAATTGTTTGCCGCATAAAGTTGCGCGTTATGCGTGGCCAATTCGTTGAGAGTGATACCGAGTTGAGGCCATTCGACCGTAGCGCTGTTGGCAAAGAGTTGCGCATTTAGCTGTGGATCTGAATCCATAGTCGGCCACAGCAAATCAAGTCGATAAGAGAAATCACCGTCAATCGGAAAGCTAGCTAGGCCGGCCGGAATGGGCAGGTTGCCCGACATTGTTGCAGCTTCATAAGAATCAGGATGCCATCCCTCGCCAACGGCTTTAACGGTGAATTGCAGATGGTCACTATTGCTGTAACCATGTGCTTTGCCACGGATGTTCAGCTTTGACCGGGCTGCTGTTGCTTGAGCCGAAAAGGAAGTAAGGTAGTCGGTAATAACCACCTTGGCTTTGCTAACTTCGACATTTAAGGGCAACATGACTGGCTGAGTAATGCAGTTGAAAATGTCTAGGTCAACTCGGTATTCGAAGACGTCATTATTGGTGAACAGATGGACAGCGGCATTTGCCGTGCCACCGTGCGGGTTGCCGAGGTCACTGATGAGACTGGTCACTGTTGGGACACCACCTAATGCGCTCATCACCTCTTGCTCGAGCGGAAGATCGCGCGCGGTAATCAGCAAATCGACTTCGGTTTCTTGGGGATGAAAATCTACTTCGCCCAACAACTTGACTGTGCCGCTAGCGTGCTGGCCGACAGTGCGAAAAACTAAAGCGTCATCGGCAATCGCGATATAACCGTCATTGAGTTGCATAGCATAAGGGAATGAGAAGGACTGCTCGCCGTCAGTACTTAGCCCTTGGTAGGCTAAGTTCAGATCGTTGGGCTGAATAGCTATCGCCCATGAAAATTGATTGTTGTGAATGTCGGTTAGTACTTGCGCATCAATTGTGCCGGATGCTTGAGTCGCGACAAGATAAGTGGTGATCTCGGGTTCTAATTCGTTGAGCCATTGTCGAAGCTGCTCGTTAACGGTAATGCCACGGACTACATGTTCAAGTTGCAGATCAATTCCTTCGTGATCATCGAAGCTTAACTCTCCGGTGCTATGAACAGAATTTTCGAAAAGAGTAGTTGTGGCGTTAATTCTAATCCCGCTGGCCGATGAGCCGTTGACGTCGATGTGAGAGTGATCGAAGCTTAAGGACGGCGACGAAAGACGTGGGTTCTCTAAGTTGAGGTCACTATCCACACGCCAGCTGTAGAATCCGTCCCAGTCGCCTGCTGCGGTGAATTTTGCATTGACTGAAGCATTCTCGAATTGCAAACCAACCGCTTCAAGCACCGACCATTCTTTTTGTAGCCTGCCAAATACTTGCGCCGATATCTGCCAATTGCCGTTACCGTCGGTTGTGTGAAAGGTTGCCTGCAAATCGCCTGCCGTCGGTGTCACGCAATAACTACGCAACTTGAAGTTCCCTTTGTCGGCATCAAGCACGCCGTTAATGCTCAGGCCTTTTAGCTCAACTAAGTCGTTGAGGTCGTCGCTGTACTTAATGTCGATGTTGTTAATATCTAGCTGCAGTGCAGTGACGCGACCATCGTCAGTTTGGATATCTTCGAGCACTTGCCTCAACTGCGAATCAATATTTAGTTCGGCAGAAGGCACTCTAATAAGTGTAGGCAAAAGAAATGTGTCTCGAAGCGGGCTAACCCCAAGGCTCACTAGTGCTGATTTTACGCTTAGTGCCGGCTTGTCATTGAAGTTTATAACGACAGAGTTTAGATCGAGCTGGCCTTTACTCATACAGAAGTTAATGTCGCCAGTAATGAGCTCGAGTTGCGGTGAAATGCTGTGTAGCGCTGAGTTGACTAATGCGTGTGGCACCCGAATGCTGAAAAATGCGCTGACGGTTACCAAGGCACTTACAACTAGTGAAGTGCGTGCAATGCGGCTGAGGCGTTTAAGCATGGTAGGGTGCATTCTCTGAAATATGGCTGGCAACATAGCGTCGTGAAACGCGAGAGCCAATACTGCAACAAATTTCGTAAGCGATGGTTCCGGCTTGGGCGGCTACATCTTGCGCCGTGATACATTCGTCGCCATCAATTCCAATAATTGTAACTATGTCGCCGATATCGGCATTTTTTACATGGCTAATATCAATAGTGCAGTAATCCATGGATACGCGACCAATAATTGGGCAACGTTTACCACGAACCAAAACGGCCGCATCGTTGTTTAAACCAAGTCGGTAGGGCACGCCATCGTTGTATCCAATTGGGATCGTCGCGATGCGACTAGGTGTAGACGAAACCCAAGTTGAATCGTAGCCAACGGGTGTGTCGGCGGGGACGTCTTTGAAAAATGCGATTTGGGTGCGCAGCGACAACACTGGTTTGAGGTTGTGCTGGGGCAAACCGGCCGGCAGAATGCCAAACAGTGCTATGCCGGTACGAGCAGCATCACCTAAAGGATCGATTCGAGTGAAGAGCGCCGCAGAGTTGGCGATGTGACTCGTGAACTCTGCCTCGGGTAGCAAACACTTTATTTCGTCGATGGCTTGTAAGAACAACATGTTTTGTTGTTCGGTAAAAGCATCTAGATTGCCTTTACCGCTCGCAAGATGACTCATTACTCCGCGTAGCTCAAGCATCGGGTTATCGAGCAAAGCCTGAGCGATACGTGGGATCGCTTTGTGGCGGACACCGAGTCGACCCATGCCAGTGTCTATTTTTAAATGGACACCTAACTTTTTATTGAACTTACTCGCAATCGCGCCGAGATCTTGAATACGCATTTCAGAGTGTATGCCAACTTCAATATCATTTTTGAGGATGTGTTCCATTTCGGAATCAATCGCGGTGCCCAAAATGAGCAATCGAGTATTGATACCACTCTGGCGTAACTGCAAGGCTTCACTGCTATCGCCAACGCCAATGAGCGGTACATTTAACTCTTGGCAAACTCGCGCACAAGCCACAGCACCATGTCCGTATGCGTTAGCTTTAAGGACGGGCCAAACAGCTGCCTTACCCGCAATATTTTGGCAATTTAGCAGGTTTTGACGTAGGGCGTTTAAATCTATTTCTGCCCAAGCGCGGTCTGATGGCGACATATATATAAAGTAATATTTTCGGTCACCTAATCCAAGTAGCGAATGCTAATTAACGATGTAAACCGAGCAATCCATGCTTACTGAGGATGTCTTGGACAATCAGTCTAATCTCGGCAATGGCAGTATTGCTTGCCAGCATGTTGGTCTGGTAGTTGTGAGGTAATGGTAAATTGAGCTGTGGCTGAATGACAGCCTGCAAATCTTCGCTTATTGCCGCAATAAATTCGGTGCGAGTGGGGTGCTGCTTTAAATAATTTTCCATGCGTCTCGGGTCAAACTGAAGCATGCGCCATGCCATATTGAGGTTGGAACGCAACCCCTCGAAAAGTAAATCAATCTTGGCATTGGGGTTAATCTGCAAACTAGCAAGGGTGTGGCGCAACATCTGGTATTCGCGCCAACGAGCAAAATATTCGCTGATACGCTTGTAGAGCTTAGTGTGATAGCGGTCGTCGATTGGCGATTCGATTCGATGCTCATCGAGTATATTGCGTAAAAAAGCAATGCCTTCGACGTCGGAAATGCCGAAGTTTGACTCAGCATTCCAGACGTCAAATAGTCTGATGCCGAGATACACATTTCCGTCG
>JAPYTC010000098.1 GCA_029941685.1 Planctomycetota bacterium
CGCCCGGAAGGATTCGAACCCTCGACCGTCGGATTAGAAGTCCGATGCTCTATCCAGCTGAGCTACGGGCGCACACATCTATTGGCGCATATAATAGTACGAGTCATGACCGAGCACAGCACAAACAGTACATCTTCTTCAGAAAGCGCTAAAAAGTGGACGGTCTACATCCTCATCTCTAGAGACCACAGCCGTACCTATGTCGGTGTTTGCCTAGATATAACGAAGCGATTGGCGCAGCATAATGGTGATCTTGTTGGTGGCGCTAAATCTACTCGGGCCGGACGCCCGTGGTGTGTTCGCAAGAAAATCGAAAATATCGCCTCTAGGAGCGAAGCGCAGGCGCTAGAAGCCGAAATAAAGTCGCTATCTCGCCGTGAGAGGCTGACTTATTAGCTATACTTGATAGACTCCTTTTCCCCAATAATAAGAAATGAACTCTCTCTTTACACGCATAACAACTCCTCTCCTGCTAGTAGTCTGCACCATTGTTGGTCTAGTGGCTAGCCAATTAACAGCTTCGGCTAATAACAATCTTCTTATTCAGCCCGACATTATTGTAGGTGATATTTACGATTACAGTTCACATGGTAAATCCGGTTCACAGTCGTCATTTAGTTTCGGCTCGGTGTCATGTAACATTGGAGATGACGAGCTAACATGGACATCTTGGAATAATAACCACCCGGTCATTTCCACCAACCTCTTCCGTCTGAAGGATGGCATGTTCGAGCAAATTGGTCTTAACTGGGTAAAGCATGGTTTCGCAGCACTCGATCAAAGCTTGTGTAACACCTGTATCCCAACTGGCTATAGCACTCTTGGCATAGGTTGTTCCGACCCATACAGTGCATATCTAAATGGTTTTCAGTCAGATCTAGGACCGCGTTCCGAGATTAATGCTTACTCAGGTTACTTTCCGTATCCGCCATTGCTTGACCCATCTTATTCCGGACGCCTTGCGCGCCGCGTAATCGTCGATAACGACGATCTCGACACAAACCTCAATGTTGGTGCCCGTTACTTCGTTGAAATTCAATATCTAACACCTGAAGATTGCGCACTACAAGGCAATGGAGCTAACAACGTTTCGTGGCGCGAAGTTTCCTTCTCTAATGGTTCTAGCTTTGGCGTGAGCTTTGTGGGTAGCACTCACCGCGCAGAATACGCTATTGATGCCTGGAGTTCGATTGATCCCAATGTGACTATCAGCGAATTGCAATTACCCAATGACGGTTCCGTATTCCTCGCATCTAATGCGACAGACCTCGGAAATGGTACATGGCATTATTCTTACACGATCTACAACCGTGATTCAGATATTTCGGTGCGCGCACTAGCTGTGCCGATAAAGTCGACTACGATGCTCACCAATAAATACTTTAGTGACGTCGATTACCATAGCGATGAAGTTTACAATAATTTCGATTGGTTCGAATACGATGGATTGTATCCAGGTACTCAGCAACGCGTGATGGCATGGGTCGGTGGTTCGTACCAGAATTCACCACTTAACAATGCTGTTCGTTGGGGGACCGCATATAGCTGTTCTTTCGTCGCAAACACTTCACCGCGCACCAAGCGCGTGGGGCTGTTTAGTTTCAAGCCTGGTGCCGCGCCTTACAGTTTTGTTTTTGCGCAAGTTCCACGCTAACCATTGAGTAAAACAACTAACCGACAAGCTCGCCCTCAGCGTAATTCGCGACGGCGAGCTTTGGTTTTGGTGTTAGTGCAGTTAGCGCTCTTAGCGCACATTGCACATTGGCTACTTACGGGCAGCAGTATCGCGCCACTCGAGCCATCTGAGGCTATTTCTTTTGCACGTTCGAAAGTTGTTACACCCGGACTGATTGTGCTTTGCGTTGCAGTGTTAAGCACTTTGTTCGTTGGCCGCTTCTTTTGTGGATGGGCCTGCCATTTACTGGCTGTGCAAGATGGTTGCGCTTGGTTACTGCGTCGTCTCAAAATAAGAACTCGCCCACTAAGATCGCGAGTCTTGCGCTTGGTACCCATTTTGGCATTCGTATGGATGTTTTTAGTCCCACTGTATGCAAGGATTAACTCTGGGAGCTCACATACATTAACAACGGAGTGGGTGACGTCAGCGTTCTGGAAAACTTTCCCCGGCCCAGTCGTTTCTATAATCACATTTTTGGTTGCGGGTTGCTACGTAATCTATCTCTTAGGCAACAAAGCCTATTGCAATTATGCTTGTCCGTATGGCGCGATTCTTGGTGCTAGCGATTCTTTTTCGGTGGGGCGTATTGTTGTTGACGATAGCAAATGTAATTCATGTATGGTCTGCACCCAGGTATGTAGTTCTAACGTGATTGTTCATCAAGAGATTAAAGAGTTTGGCGCCGTCGTCGATAGTAATTGCATGAAAACCCTAGACTGCGTGGCTAATTGCCCGACTCAAGCGCTTAGTTTTCAATTGAGTAAGCCCGCGATAATGCGTAGAGCAGGCCCGCCTCCAGTGTCAACGCTACACCCATTGACATGGAGTGAAGAGTTGGTGCTCGCACTCGGCTTTTGCTTTGGTTTCTTTGCCACTCACGATTTGTTCGGTGCAGTTCCATTTTTACTCGCACTCGGCTTTGGTCTGGTGTCAGCACATGGCGCATTGCAGTTTAAAAGAAAGAAGGTCTCTTGGGCTCAATCCAAGATAAATTTTGTCGCAGTCGTCTTCGCGAGTTCATTTTTCTTGCATGCAGCATTAGTTCAATCCCAAGCGCTGATGCGTGACTATCACTTTAATCAAACATTTGATTTGCGCATGGGATACCTGCGTGGCGAAGTGAGCTTGCCACTCAAATCTGAATCCATGGGACCGTTTCTAGACGCAGCATTCTTTGCTAGTACGACCGAGTGGATCTCTTATGCTGGACAAGAACGCAACGCTTACGTGCATGGTTGGACGCACTTGATGTCTGGTGATAGTGAAGGCTTCGAGAGAGAGATGTACGAAGTTTTAGATCGACGCCCTGATTTTGGCGAGGTCATGTTTCAGCTGGGAATTCATTATTGGGTCAGCGGAAAAGAGCCACAGGCGATTGAAATCTTGCAAAAAATTGACCCTAGTGACCCTAAATATTTGACTGCGCAAGAATATATTGAAAAAATCAACAGTCATGCCCTTGAGCACCAACATTAATACCGGCGCATGGCTAAAATTTGCCTCTAATGTCCGAAACAACTGCCACTGTTAAATACCGAAAAGATTATGCTCCAACCGGTTATTGCATCGATCAAGTCCAACTCGACTTTTATCTAGACGACGATCATGTAATCGTTACTGCCGAGCTCGAGATCAGTCGTCGTGCTGATTCTGATGCTACAGAATTATTTCTCGACGGCGAAGATCTCGAGCTGAAAGAAATATTTATTGACGGTACAGCCTTAGACGCTACGCAATACCAATTAAGTGAAGAGGGTTTGTTACTGACAGATTTGCCGGATGGTTTTGCGTTGAAGACCGTCGTGAAAATTAGGCCGCATTTAAATACGCAGCTTTCAGGCCTGTATCAGTCAGGTTCTATGTTTTGCACTCAGTGCGAGGCCCTAGGATTTCGCCGTATTACTTATTATCTCGATCGTCCCGATGTCATGACAACATTCGTTGTTCGATTGAGCGCCGATAAAGTGGCATATCCTGTGCTGCTAAGTAATGGCAACTTGGTTAATTCAGGTGATCTCGAAGGCGGCCGTCATTTCGCAGAGTGGCATGATCCACATCCTAAGCCTTCGTATTTGTTCGCGCTGGTCGCTGGCGACCTCGGAGTATTACATGACACATTCACCACTTGCAGTGGCAAGCTAGTTGATCTCTATGTTTACAGCGAGCACGAGAATGCAAATAAGTTGTCGTATGCTATGCAATCGCTCATTGAATCAATGAAATGGGATGAAGAAGTCTACGGATTCGAATACGATCTTGAGATTTTTAACATTGTCGCAGTCGGCGATTTCAATATGGGCGCCATGGAAAACAAATCACTGAATGTTTTTAACACCGCTTATGTGTTGGCCTCACCAGCAACGGCAACCGACAGTGATTATGAAGGTATTGAGGGCGTAATCGGCCACGAGTATTTTCACAATTACACCGGTAACCGTATTACTTGCCGCGATTGGTTTCAACTCACTCTAAAAGAAGGTTTGACCGTATTCCGTGATCAGCAGTTCAGCGCCGACCAAGGAGACGCAGCATTAAAACGTATCGACGATGTAAATGTTTTACGCTCAGTCCAGTTCCGTGAAGACATGGGGCCTATGGCGCATCCCATTCGCCCCGAATCTTATGTGGCGATGGACAACTTTTACACTTCTACTGTTTATAACAAGGGTGCCGAAGTTATACGCATGATGCATACACTGGTCGGCGTCGACGGCTTCCGTCGGGGCACCGATTTGTATCTTGAGCGCTATGATGGTCAGGCGGTCAGTTGTGACGATTTCCGATTGACGATAGCCGATGCCAATAGCCGCGATTTCTCTCAATTCGAGCTGTGGTACTCACAAGCCGGGACTCCAAAGCTGAGTCTTTCAACTTCTTACGACGCCAGTACTCAGCGTTTTACTCTGCATTGTGAGCAAAGCTGTAAGCCGACTCCTAAGCAAGATGAAAAACTACCATTTCACATTCCGCTACTTACGGCATTGCTCGACAAAGAGGGCAATGAGCTGGCTGCCGAGCGTGTGCTTGAGCTAACCGCAGCAAAGCAAGATTTCGTTTTCGAAAACATAGTTGTCGAGCCAGTCGTTTCAGCTCTTCGCCAATTTTCAGCTCCGGTCACCATTGACTTCGAGCAAAGCGATCGTGATTTGCAAGTATTGATGTCTTTCGATAGCGACACTTTCAATCGCTGGGAAGCCGGCCAACGGTTTGCGACACGAGTTATTTTCCAATTGATGGACGAGCTCGCTCGCGGTGAAGCAGCGGTGCCAAATAACGACTTCCTCGACTCAGTGGCTAATATTGCAAATGACGATGTATTGTCGCCAGGCATGAAGTCTTACTTGCTCTGCTTGCCAGGACACGCAGCGTTGAGTGGTCAGCTCGATGTCGTCGACCCTGATTTGTTGCACAATGCGCGTAAAATTTTACGTGTTGCAATCGCCGATCGGTTGCAAGAAAAGTTTATCGAGCTTTACACCTTGCTAGCTAGCGACGAGGTCTACGAGCCAAGTCATCAACAAATCGGACGTCGTCGTTTGCGGAATGTTTGTCTTAGCTATCTCAGTGTTGCCACAGCCGGTGACGGTGCTGAACTGTGCGCATCACAGTTTGCTGCGGCATCAAACATGACCGATTCCATCGCTGCCTTAGCATGCCTAGCAAATCTCGATGTGCCACAACGCCAAACTGCACTGTCTGAGTTTTTTGAGAAATGGGAAAATGAAGACTTAGTCGTCGACAAATGGCTCTCGGTACAAGCTTCAAGCACGGCTCCAGACACTCTAGCGCGCGTGGTTGCGCTGAAGGAGCATCACGCCTTCGACATTCGCAATCCCAATAAAGTGCGTTCATTGATTCGTACCTTTGCTGCCAACCCTGTCCATTTTCATTCAGCAGACGGCGAAGGATACCGCTTTGTTGCCGACTGTGTCATTGAGCTCGATAAACTCAATCCTCAAATTGCTGCGCGTATTGCGGGTGCCTTTGCGCAATGGCATCGCTATGAATCATCGCGTTCGGCATTAATGAAAGAACAATTGCAGCGTATCTCGCAACAGGATAAGCTGTCGCCAAATACTTTCGAAATAGTTAAGCTGAGCTTACAGGCCTAAGTTGCTAAAATAACATCATGAACATTCTGTTAGTCGGTTCAGGGGGTCGCGAACACGCCCTCGCATTCAAGATAGCAAAGTCACCTTTGTTAAGTCATTTATTCATCGCTCCTGGTAATCCAGGCACCGATCCCTATGGCACCAACGTCGATATTAGTGCCGACGACACCCAGGGCATCCTTGATTTTTGCGAGCGCAATACCATCGAACTCGTCGTTGTCGGACCAGAAGCTCCGTTGGTTAACGGTTTGGCTGATCAGTTGCGCGAGGCCGGAGTCTCGGTTTTCGGACCAAGCGCTCTAGCTAGCGAACTTGAGGGGTCGAAGGTTTGGTGCAAAGAATTGCTCGAGCGTAATCGCATTCCAACAGGTTCGTCACGCAGCTTTCGTGATTACAACCAAGCGGTGTCATACCTAGAAGGTGCAGTGCAATACCCACTAGTGATTAAAGTTTCAGGTCTGGCTGCTGGTAAAGGCGTGATGATTTGCCAAGACCCTGTCGAAGCAAAGCATACTGCTTGCGAAATACTCCAAGAAAAGCGTTTTGGAAAAGCCGGCGAACTGATGCTTGTAGAGGAGTTTCTTGAGGGTCCAGAGATTTCTGCTTTCTGTTTGACGGATGGCAGCACTTTTATCCCTCTCGAGAGCTGTCAAGATCACAAGGCTTTGCTCAATGGTAACAAGGGGCCAAACACGGGTGGTATGGGGGCGGTCAGTCCCAACAGCGAATTGAGCAGTCGTGCCAACGACACTATCGAACGCAACATTTTTCTACCCACCATTCACGGCATGGCACGTGAAGGGCGTCGTTTTCAAGGCATACTCTTTGCTCGTATTATGATGACGGCAGGTGGTCCCACGGGTCGTGAATTCAATGTACGCTGTGGTGACCCAGAAACGCGGGTGCTCGTGATGC
>JAPYTC010000099.1 GCA_029941685.1 Planctomycetota bacterium
TTTGACGGTTGCTCGCTGAATCATCAAAATGGACTCCGGCAATGAGTTGGTCGCAAGATATACAAAACGGCTGTGGCGGATTGACTAAAATAGCGCAATCATTACCGGGGCCAAGCAAGTCGGCACGCGGCTGAAAACGTTCAGTAAACAAACGGTGTAATTGGTCTTCGTTAAAACTCACTTAATCTAATGACAAGAAAACAATCTGGTCTAGGGCGCGCCGAACTCATATGGACGGCGGCCATACTAACCATTGTAGTAGTGCTTATTGTAAACACATTACGCTCTGAAGTAGCTCGGGCTAAAGAACGTATGTGCTTAGATAGTCTAGCTTATTTGTCAGCGCAGATTCATATTGGCCTTGAGCAGCTTGAGTTGTATCAAGCCGAACAACTCTCCGAATACTATCATGGTAGCGGCAACCACCTGAGCTTAGATGGCGATGGTGCCGTAAACGACTTGTCAGAAGTGCTGTTAGATGATATTCAAATCCCGCAAGACCCCTGGGGAAACGCATTTGTATTGCATAAAGTAAAACAAGGTAAAAACACCGAGTTCTGGCTCATCTCAGGCGGAGAAAACGGTTTGTACCCTGCTCAGCCATTCACGCCGGCATCATTAGCTAAGCGTGTTTACTTGCCATTTGTCTCTAAGAACAATTAAAAGCTTGCGACAATTCGCGCAGCAGTTGCGCGTCTTGTGCTGCACGTAAGACAGCTACGCCATGCACCCCGCATTGTTTCAATTGCTTGACTTGGTCAGCTGTTTGCACCCCACCGATTGCAATCACTTTTACACTGCGCTTGACGACAGCTTCTAACTGCTTAAGCCCGCGCGCCGACAAGAAGTCTTGCTTTGAAGGGGTATTCCAAATAGGTCCATACACCAAAAAATCGACTCCGGCATCTAAGGCAGCATCAATTTCCTGATCGTTGTGAACGGAAGCACCGACAGCAAGTTGGGGATATATCTTTTTAACAGTTGCCGGTGGCAACGAGTGCGCGCCGCAGATTACCCCGCTCGCACCAAGCTCAGCCCAGTCAGCCATTGCATGCGTAAACAGTGGTTTGTGCAGTGACATTTTTTGAATAGCCAACAACGTGTCTTGAGTAGAAAAACGTGGACGGCGTAGGCACCAGCAATCGGCTGCAGAAGCACTTGTTACAAACTGGTCTACCTCGGCTAATGTTTTTAAGTGTGAAGCAATCGCCCAAATGCCAGCAGGTATTTTAGGCATTGGCCCAAGAACGGAGTTCGTAGCACACGTTTTGCGGAAGTGGCGTCGGTGAATTCATAGTCAATACAGCAAGGATGTCGTCGTGAGTGAAGCCGCCAGATAACGCGCGCAGCACACTTTGCTGATTCAAGCGAAAATGAAACAGGCTATCGGTACGCTCGCGTTGGCAGAAACAATCTAAGACGTAAATTAAGCGATGCGATGCCAGTGCCGGGAACAGCACGATTTCAAAGTCTGGATTGACCACTATGTGCCCGGTTTGGCTCTTTTCTTCGAGAGTAGTCATGCCCAGCAACTCGCTACCCATGTTGGACAAACGTATCGCATGCACCGAACCGTTTTCACGATAGGCCAAATCGATGATACCAAGCAAGTGCAAATCTTTACGCAGCCACAGCAGTAAATTCCAGGATAATTCGCGTGCGTCAGACGATGAACGCACCGGGAATGAACCGTTTTGTAGTGGCGAGACTTGGCCGCTGGATAACAGGCTAAAGTGGTGGTTACGAACGATATAAGGCAAATGCATCGCGTCATACCATCGGTTTGGCTCGAACAATTTCAAAAACCGCAAAGCGCTACGGCGCATGCGAACTTGATGAGACATGTCACCGCGCAATGAGTACTCTTCGATTATCCAGTCAAGCATTAAGCGTAGCTTCTCTAGCAGGTCGCGACGCAGGAACTCTTTACCCTTATCGCTAACAATGAAGTTGCGTTCGCCACTACCCTCAACTAACCTTGTGTCCCGCGCAAATTGGAACTCGAGTTCGAGCATTTCGAATTTGCTCAACTCTTTGTTGTCAGGCAGGAGCAAATCTTCCGCCAAACGCTTGCCAGTGGTTTTATATATTGCGCCCTTGTTGGTGAAACGGATTTTTTCGTTTTCAAGATGAGCGCTGAAGCGTAAGTAACTGGCGACGAAATCCGTCCCGACGCTAACGGAATGATGGATATCTTTGTCGGAGATAGGGTCGGCGTTATCGAGAATATGCAAAACCACCTCATGCACGACGATTATTGTCGGCGCATTGTGTCGTAAGCCAAAGGCTTCGAGGTTAAGATCGGTGATGCCGCCGAGCGAGGCTTTCTCGAGTGATTGATGTAGCTTGAAAGAGTCGTAACGACTAAGCTCTTTGTCGAAGAGCTCTTTAGTAATCACCCCTCCGTACTCGACAACTACTCGGATTAAGGCTTCACGGCAGTCGTCGTTTAATGAGGCGATACGTGAAGCCATGTTGGCTGGGTCGCTTAACATCCCGTACATGTTTTGCGCAGCAGCATCGACAGCATCGCGCGGCACTTTTGTGCTTAAGTACTGGTGCAGCCACCCATGTAAGGCCAAGGGGCTCGTGGTACCACTAGACGGTTGTGGCGCATAGTCGAGTAACGACTCAACTTGATGGGGAATCCCCCACACAACCTCTGCACTGTCGTGGACTTCGATTCTGGCGACTAAACCTGTTTCATGTAATGCACGTAGACAATCGACTATGGCTGCAGGTGGCAGTTGCCACTGTGTAACGGCCTCGCTTATGAAATCGTAACCAACCATAGAATCGGTTTCACGCAACACGTCGAAAATGGGCAACATATCGCCATAAATTCGTGCACGAGCTTCAGCTATCGCAAAAGGGTTGGCCATCTGCTGCATTAGATTAGAAACCAATTCGGCATCACGGGCTGGAGGCATGCCACCAATCCAGCGTTCGTACATTTGGTACAAACCACGTTGTGTTAATTGCTGTAGCCCTTCGCTTACACTAACTCTCGGAGCAGATATTGTCATCGTTTAAAATTTGTTCGGCATTAACCAATTCATAATAATAGCCACGTTCTGTTAAAAAACGTTGACGCTTTTCAGCGTATTCTTGATCTACCGTGTTTTCGCTGGTCAACGAGTAAAAGCGAGAGGTCGACCCATCTGATTTTGGACGAAGAATACGTCCGAGTCGCTGCGCCTCTTCCTGCCGTGAGCCGAAAGTGCCAGAGATCTGGATGGCGACATTGGCATCGGGTAAATCAATTGCAAAATTGCCTACTTTAGAAATCAGCAATACCGGAACCTCGCCGCTGCGGAAAGCATCGTAAAGTTGTTCGCGCTCGTCGTTAGGCATCTTACCGGAGATTAGTGGTACATCGAGTTCTTTGCGCAAGCGCTCTAGCTGCTCAATATATAAACCAATAATAAGAATTCGCCGTCCTTGGTGTTTGCGTAGCAAGGCATTAAGCACATCAGTTTTAGCTGGATTTTCACTGGCCAAACGGTAGCGAGCGCGTTTACTCGAGTTCATGTAGGTACGCGATAGCTCGTCGTCCATCGGAACGCGAACCTCGACGCATTCGACACTCGCAATGAAACCACCCCGCTCTAGCTCTTTCCATGGCGCGTCATAACGCTTTGGCCCGATTAAACAAAACACTTCATCTTCTTTGCCGTCTTCGCGAATTAATGTTGCAGTCAAGCCTAGGCGACGGCGTGCTTGGATGTCCGCTGTGAAACGGAAGACCGGCGCCGGCAACAAATGCACTTCGTCATAGACAATCAACCCCCAATCGCCCTTCGAAAACAAATCGAAGTGCAAAAAGTCTTCGCCTTTGGAAGAGCGGTAAGTCATGATTTGGTAGGTTGTCAAAGTAATGGGCTTGATCTCTTTTACTTTGCCCGAATATTCGCCGATTTGCTCAGCGGTGATATTGGTCTTGTCGAGAATCTCGCGGCGCCATTGACGCAAAGCAACGGTGTTAGGTGTAAGCACCAATGTATGTGCACCTACAGCAGCCATTGCCGCCATAGCAACCACTGTTTTGCCAGCACCACATGGCAAGACTACAACGCCGTTGCCGCCGCCTGGACGTCCATCAAGATAAAAGGCGTCAACAGCGCTTTGCTGATATTGGCGCAAAGAGAAATCATTACCGCTTGCTGTGGTTGTCGTGAGCTGAATATCTAATGGCGTACCGCTAATAAAACTTGCCTTGTCATGAACAGGGAAGCCTAACTGCATCAATTTGCTTTTTACGAGCCCACGCTGCCCGTGAGTGAGCCAAGCATGACCGCGATTCTCTTCGACCCTCTGAAAAAGCCTACTGAGGTCGGAATCTTCATTTAACTGCGAGAACAGCTGGGCGTCATTTGATTCGAGCCTTAACAGGCTATCGGCGTCGTCGTAAAGCGTGAATACACTCGACTTCTCGAACCAGTTAACGACTTCTTTAACGAAGTTTGGTGGCACGTCATAGCGAGAATTCTCTTGAAGGAAACTGATGACTTTGTCGGCGGTGTAACCCACTGATGACGCATTCCAGACCGAGATTGGCGTTAACTTGTAGGTGTGCAGAAATTGCGGTGACTTTTCGAGCTCAGCAAACGGTAATAGCCCATCGCGCATTTCGGTAAAGCGCGGATGCATCGTTTCGACCACAATGGTCATGTCACTTTGCAAGATTAATGGGTTTTCTGGATTCAAGTTTCGAATTGAGGATGATTTTCGCGCCATTCAAGTAGCGAACGGTGAGCAACCAAACCCTGAATTGTAATGCAAAGCGGCTTAACTTGTAAGGTGTTTAAGCCATCAAATATATTGTGGATTTGTAGGTCCTTGTCTGAAGCAGCAAGACGATGAATCAATGGCGCCAATGAACGTGTGCTGCGCGCCATCTGCGCAATTTGCGCTGCCAAGCAATAATCCCCTAAACCACAATCCACAGCGATATCGAGGATTCGCGCTATTTTTGTACCGCGTAGAGCTTGCGCCAATTCATGCAACGGCAACTGTAGCGCCTGGGTGAAGCTCAAACCGCGCTCAATGAGTGATGAAAGGGTTGAATCAAAACCTGTGCCTTGGCAGTGCGCACAAGTTGACAAGAAGGCTGGATGGAGTTGTTCACCCCGCTGCCCTTTACAATCCGTACATTTATAGGGGCTACTGGCTAGGATTAAGTCTTTGAATTTAATACCGCGTAAACGGGCACTGTCACAGCGCGAATAGAATTCAGCCAAATTTTCTACAAGTTGTAGTGCTTCACCGAGCGTCGCGGAAGAACTTGTCGCCGCGGGGTCAAATGCCCCGAACGAATACGGCGCGGTAAAAGACTGTGGCTGAGACAAACTGCTACCCATGTTCTCGAGGGTTTGCGGAGGATCTGCGAAATATCCCGCTGCATCAGCATGGTGCATCAACAAAGAAGATTGTTGACACGCGGTTGCTAAAAAGCGTCCGAAATTAGACGGGAAACCAGCAAAGACATTATCGAATAACAAGCATAGATCTTTAGGTGCGAACAGCAGAATACCTATGAGGCGCGCACTGCGTTGCTCCACACTAGTCAAACTTTGCATGGTACAATCTGCAGCCTTATTAAATAGCGATGTTGGGGCCAGCAAACGCAGCGCCTCTACTAACAAGCTGTCGTCAATTTGGTTAGCGAGCAACTTGATGACGTCACTAATTTTGGCGCCACGCAATTCAGCTAATGCGTGATTGGCGAAACGATGTTCGAGCGGTACAACGTGTTGGCAGTCGCGACATGCACTGAGTGAAACATTCATTAACTGCTGCGAATCTACGAAAACAAATACCGTGTCTTGCTCTAGTTTTTGCAACTGCTGAAAAACGTCCGAACAGCGCTCAGGCAACTCGCTGGCGACCTTACTAACTTCAAAACGATCAAGCTCGATATATTTATCATCGATTATATTACGATAGCCAGCAGCTGCCAACCAAGTTTCGCGCTGTGGATGCTTCTGAATTAACTGCGGCATCGGACAAGCTAAAGTTATCGTTTCCTCAACATTCAATTGTTCAACAAATTCAGTTAGCGAATGATAAGGACCTGCTCCACCACACCCACTGCAACACAATTCACCGTGTTGCTGAACAAGTTTAGAGATGTAATCGTCTAGCCCAAGACAGTTGAGCAGAGTGGTGCGCGAAGCAACCATCACTGGCCACGCAACAGGACGTTTGAGTAGCGAATTCGATGCCCTGTCTTCGAACTGATTGTGGTTAAGTACCGAACGCATGCGAAGTTCAGTAGACAACTCGCCGCGGATAATTTGATATCCCTCGCGTTCGACACCATCAGCGAACACCTCAAAACTAGGATTGTCGGCATGCACCGTATCGGTTTGGGCTGACGGCTCAATCTCGCTAGTCAACCAGCGGGCTGTAGCAGTATCGCATTCTTGTAATCCCGAAGGATGTCCACAATAAACCACTTGCCCGCCGCGTTCACCAGCATGCGGACCGATTTCAATCAAGTGATGGGCATTACGCAAAACGATATGGTGGTGTTCGATTAGCCAAAAACTATGTCCGTCGGCGCAGAAGTCATTCAGCACATTCATAAAATTATGTGCTTCGTTATCTGGCAAGCCTAAACAAGCTTCGTCAATTAAAAATAATTTTGGCAAGCCTTCTTTGATTAGTGACAAACGCTTAGCTAAAGCAATACGTG
>JAPYTC010000100.1 GCA_029941685.1 Planctomycetota bacterium
CGATAACGCAAGAAGCGCATACCCACAAGCAATGTCAAATCTGATGTCCAGACATTGTCTCCCAAGACCGGTGTACCTGGCAGGTTAACGCCAGCTGCGATTTCGTCGGCGCCCTGAAATTCGAAATAAATGTCTGAGCTAATCGGAAGCCTATTCTTAACGCCATTGGCGTCAATGCGGAAGAATTTAGGGACAATAGACCAGTTGCCATTTGGATTAACTACAAATAACATTCCGCCATCAGAGTTTGGGGTGCTGAATGTCATTTCGTCGGTAACACCATCGTAAACGACGTCAATAATTTCGAATGCGCTTGAGCCAGCTGCGTTAGGGAAAATATCGTAACCCAACAACAACTCTGGCAAACGCAAGAATTGAGTTTGGGTAGCGAAAATCGTAGACGCATTGCTAATAGTCATCTCGTAAAGCTGGATGTCAGCAGCAGCAGCAAGACCACCAACAATCGGACTTAGCTGTCCAACGCGTGGCTGCTGTCCTTGACGATCAACCTTGCCGTCAACAGGACGGATGCCCGCGAATGCCACCAATTCAGAATCGGAGCTTGCCCAATCTGGAAAACTGACGGTATCGTTCAAACGTAATTCGGCCATGCCGGTATCAATCCATTCAGAAGCAACCATTGATGACGCGGAATAGAATGGGACGAGCGCAAACGATGTTGGGAATGAAACGTGGCCCAAAATCTCTTCGATGCGGTCGGTTGGCACTGCTACTTCGTCTAGGTAATCTGCAATTCCGATTGCTGCTGATGGGTGCCAAATAATATCTTCTTTAGGGCTAGGCACGTGAATTTGAATGACGCCGTTTGCGCCAGCGCCACCGCGGCCAAATGCGTATGTTCCGGTGCCAGCTGAGTTGGACGGACTAGTCCACTCGCTTCCACAGACACCGCGGCGTCCGCCGAAGGCCTGGATGACACCATTGTCAGTTAGGTTGCCAATTTGCGAAGAGTTCCCAGCGCTGCCGATGCTAACTGCTGACAAATCAACTCCTGCGGATGAATGCAGAATCACGTGACCCCCTGAGCCACCGCCAGATCCTGAAATGCCTTGGTCGGTGTAAATCAATGATTCTCCTGAATAACCAATGCCGCCGTTAGCCTTGATTTCGGCATTGTTGCCAACAACAATCATGCCAATTGACATGATAATAAGTTGGCCACCGCCACCGCCGCCACCAGCGCCTTTCTGGTAGTTATACCAACCATTACCAGAACTTTGCTGGTTACGGGCAAAAGGGACTACTGGGTAGAAGTCTTCAACTGGGTTATTAGCGATGTCACCATCTCCGTCTGAATCCCAAACGTTGATCATCATGGAGTCGCCACTGCCACCGCCGCCTGAACCGGCCCAAGGTGCAAGTAGCTCGCCTTGTTTTACGGTGCCATCATTCATGAGGCGCGTACCGTAAAAGTCGTTAAGCAAATTATTGTCGTTAGCAAAAATTGACAGCCCACCCGCACCTGGGTCGGCGCCCTCTGTTGGGTGACCGAAGTTGAATGGTGGAGTTGCACCGGATGTCCAGGCCGGATCGTAATTTGGAGAGTTAGAGCCAGTGATAGTTTCATTAACAAAGCTATCTTGCATCGCATCTTCCATACCAAATGGAATGGTCACACCATAACCACCAGGCAATAAGGCAGAAGCAGAAACACCGCGAATGCCCGCTTCGGCACCAAAAATACCATTTACGCCAACGGCCATGGTGTGCTTAAATGTATTGTGGTCGGGACCGGAAAAAGTAAAGTGAGCGGGCGCCCAATTACCTGCGGTCTTCCAGGATGTCCATAGAACCGATGCGTTTTCTGTCAGGGCGAATCCACCGCCACCGCCACCGGCTGCCGTGCGACCGTTTTGGCCAGAAATACCTGTACTGTTATTTCTTCCGTTAAAGAGGCCTTCTCCACCTTGGCCACCAATACCTGCAATGCCGAATGGGCCGTCTCCGGATTCAGCGCGGGGGGTTTCTGCAGTACCGATTTGCGAAGCATCTCCACCTTGACCGCCACCGCACTCACCTAAAGCGCCACCCTCAATGAACTGCGGGGAATTCAATCCGGACGGCCATACCGCGTTATTGCCCGAAACATTAATTTCACCGTTGATAGTAACCGTGCCTGTGGCGTATATCACCAAAGGGTTAACACCGCGGCCACGCAAAGTTGCACCAGCATCAATCGTAAAATCGTGTACATTAAGCACTCCCGATTGTGGGATGTGCTCGTTACCGTCTGAGTCGGTAAAGCTTGTCGCGGAATCAGTATAGAGTTCGCGAGTAGTGGTATCGTCGATATGAAAATTCTTATCTTCGGAAACGTAGGTACCCGGGTAATCGAAACTAGCCGCAATAAACCCATCGCTGATGGTTGCAAGAGGCACGGGCAACTGCTGATCTAAATCTAGAAATTTGTGGTCGTCGAAGCTATCGCTAAATTCGTCGACAGTTTCGTTAGCGTCAATCCATGCGCCTACATTGGTGCCATAAACATCACTTAAACTTGGGACTGGGTGAGTTGCCAAAGTCGTAGTCGCACTATTGCGTTGACCAACGATGTCGGTGAAAGACGATGTCATCTGTATCGCAATGTTGCGTTTGACCGGCATCACGCCTGTAATGTGGAACTCAACTAAAGAGCCATCATTTGAGCAGTTCTCGATAAGCACCCATTCGCCAGGAACTTTATTTGTAGAATCATATTCGTTGTCTTGGTTACCGCCAATTTCGTCGTTTGAATATAAGACCAACAAACGATTTGTATTCAAGTTCGTTGAGCGAGCGTCTATCGACTGGTTGAAGCGAACTGAGATATCACCTTCGCTTCTCGCCCAAAAGTTTACGCCAGTTGGGAATGAGATATCATTCACTGGATCAACAACAGCTGGTGCACCCGGAACCAAGTCTAGGAATGGTTGCGATACTGGCGGCGTAATAAAACCGCGTTGCAAGCCGAAACTAAGAAGGCGTCCGTCGGTATCGCGCAGTACCGAAACAGATTCGGTAGAGATTGGAATCTCTAACACATAGCTAACTGCTCCTGGCAAAAACGCACCGTTAGTCTGATCTTCGTTTGTTGGACAGGCTGGGTTGAATATTAAAGTTGTATCGTCAGTTGGGTCAATCTCGAACTGCCCCGTTACTGGCGTTGAACCATAAAGATCGGTTGAACGAAATACAACAGACTGGAAACTTACCGAGCTAAAATCAATCGCATGATTGAACTTTATCTGTATCGGTCGGTTGATACTCCAAGTTTCACCCTCGAGGATATTAACGCTGATAACGCTAAAAGACCCGGTTGTTGAAGTGGCTGCTGAAGTGGGTGGGCCACAGCCAGTAACAGCTGCAATGCAGCCTATTATTAATGCAAAGGTGAGTTGTTTCATCTGTACTATCATCTTAGAGCGAACCTGAGGCCCTTGATTGTATTCGATTTAGGACCATCGGCATGGACAAATATGCAAAAAACGTGCCAACTTCCAACATTGATAGCAATTTTTTTTTGCTATAGTGGAAAGTATGATTTTAACACTCATTCTCAGTATGGCGGTTCAGCATTCTGGTAACACGCAATTTGACGTGCAAGCAAACACCTTCACCAACAATCGCCAAACCGAGGCGAGTATTGCTACCAATTCCCATGGCAACGTATTGGCCGTGTGGGGCTCCAGACGTCAAGAATTGGGGTCTTTTGGCGTTTTTGCGCAGTACTTAGATCCACTCGGTCGCCCAATCGGTACTGAAATCCACGTCAACCAATATCTGCCACGCGAGCAAGCAAAACCATCGGTGTTCATCGATGACAGCGACGTAGCCTGGGTTTTTTGGCGTTCAATCGGGCAGGACGGCGCCGGCACTGAAGTGTATGGCCGACGCTTTGGTGTGCGAAATCGCACATGCACCGCACTATCTGACGAATTTCGCGTTAACAGTCAAATCACTGGCAATCAACGTGATGGTGTTTGTAGCGCTTTGCCAGGCGGCAGGATAATGGCAGCCTGGATTAGTGAAAAAAATGGCGTTTCTGCCGTGTTCGGACGTGTTTTTGATAACAATGGACAAGCCCTAGGTGATGACTTTGTCATCCACGCCAACAGCGAGCATGCATTGAACCTCGTATCACTTGCTTCTCACCCTAGGGGTGTTCTCGCAACCTGGGCTGACACCAATTTAGCTGGCTCACCCGAGGGGATTCAAGGTGGCCTCATAAGCTTCGACGAACAGCTAAACAGATCTTGCGAGTTGTTCGTAGCGCATGACGGTGCGTCTTCATTGGCATTTGAGCCATCTATCGACTCTGCCACTGACGGCTCATTTGTAGTCAGCTGGATGAGTACCGTTGACGGGTCTCAATTCGACGTAACAGCGCGTCGCTTCAACAGCGACCTTCGTCCAACAGCCAACGAATTCATCGTGCCAAACCAAGGTAGCGATTTGCGCTCTGGCGGCCAAGTCGCGGTTGCTGACAATGGCGAGTTCATTGTGGCCTACACCACTCACCAGAGCAAACTATGGCGCGGTCCCGGTCATCGACCGGACGAACCGGCTTCAGTGTTTGCGCAAAGATACTCTGCCGATGGAAAGCCAAGCGGCAGCCTCATCCGCCTAAACAGCTTCGACGAAGGAGAGCAAAGTCTGCAAGTCGGACACAACGGTAAACACTTGCTGTGGACTTCACAGAACCAGATCATTGCGGCGTGGCACGGCAACACTGGAACCGACCACCGCGCAGTAGGGCTCAGCTTCATTGTCCCGGAATCGCTTAATCCTGAAAAACCCGCGGCCATCACGCCACTCGCGGCTGCCGCCGACCTCGTACTAAGCGACGTTTACGGTAACGAAGCAAAACCAATTTATGACCCTTACTTTGTCGCCCCCGCTCCAACCACTCCACCACTAGCACTCGGCGGCACTGGTGGTTTTCAAGCTTTCAGTTCGACCGGCTGGACGCCACCCGATCCTGATTTAGCGGTTGGCCCCGACCATATCGTTGCTGTAGTAAACGGCGGCATCCGCATTTTTGATAAAAACGGAAGTCAAAGTTACTCGACCAGCTTAGTCAGTTTCTGGGGGTCTGTCGGCGCCGGTGGTTTTGTATTCGACCCTGTTGCTTTATTCGACCCTCATACTCAACGCTATGTTGTCGCCGCCGCTGATGGGGCCGGAACCAACGACGCAATTTGTATCGCAGTGTCTGACGACAGCAATCCAAACGGAACTTGGCATAAGTATCGCTTCCCTGTTTCGTCAACCTGTGTGTTCCTTGATTTTCCGAATCTGGGCATCAACAAAGATGCTCTGTTTTTAGCAGGCGACTGCTTTAGCGGTGGCGGCAATCGCGTATTCATGTGGGACATGAACAAGTTGATCAATGGTTTATCTGTAACAATGAAACAGGTGCAATGTTCCAGCAGCACTCAATCTTTAGGTGCCACGAAAAATTATGACAGCAACAGTGATGCTGCGTATTTCGCCACGACCTATGCCGGAAATTCTTCGCAAATCATGTTGCGTTCGATTACCAACCCTAACAGCAGCCCTACTTTACATAGTAACTACTTGAACGTGCCGTCTTACAGCTGGCCGCCAAACGCTGCGCAAATGGGCACATCTAATCAAGCCGCAACCATTGACTACCGCATCAAAAACGGTGTTGTCCGTAATGGAAAAATGTGGATTTGTCATAACACTGGCAACAACAATGCCTGCCAAGTTCGCTGGTATGAAATCGACCTAAACGGTTGGCCAACATCCGGTTCGTCTCCTGCGTTGGCGCAATCCGGGACTATCAATTACGGTAGCGGGCAACATACTTGGTTTGGTGACATCAATGTTAGTGACAACGGCACGGCAGCGATTTCATTTTCACGTTCTTCAGTATCACAGTACATCAGTGTTGAATGCGCTATTCGTTCCGCATCTGACCCAAGCGGCACTTTCCGCTCCCCCGAACTACTACAAACGAGTACCTCGGCCGAAACCGGCAGCCGATGGGGTGATTACTCAGGCCTTGAAGAAGACCCGCTGATACCAGGCAAATACTGGAGCCACAACGAGTTTCGAACTTCGGGATGGCGCACTTGGATTGGCGAATTCGAGTTAGCGCATGAATTAGACTTAACGGTTACCCCAATCACTCCTGGAGGGCTGTCGGCTTTTTCTGCAGCGAACGGCAACGCTGGCGAGAACATTTACTTTTTGCTTTCTCTTAACTCCGGCAGTTACGCACCACCACAACTAGGGGGCTTGGCTCTCGATCTCGCACAACCGGTTTACCATGTCGGCACCGCTGTTGCTAATGCAGCGGGCAACGCAGGTATTAACGTTAACATCCCGAATAATGCACCTGTCGGCGCCAACGTTTACATTCAAGTAGTAGCCATCCGCGGTATTGGCGGAATCGACTCGGTTAAATCTGGACTAGTAGTTGAAATTATAAACTAATATGTCTTTGCTTTAATTTGCAACGACATATGTCGATCGGAATCAAGAACAATATCGTATTTACTGATTCCGATTTTTTTGACTAGCACATCAAGTTCGTCTGGACGTAGTGCCGCACACAATGATGCATAAAACAAATCTTGTGCATGCTGCGTTTCTTCGCCGGCATACATTTCAACTAATTCGCGCGCACGCTGTTCGTT
>JAPYTC010000101.1 GCA_029941685.1 Planctomycetota bacterium
ATTCGACATCGCGGCCAACGACACTGTTCCATCAGGACGCGCTCTTGACCTTGCAACTGTGGTTATCACTCAAGCTCCACATAAAGGATCTTTAGCCAACAATCTTGATGGCACAGTTACTTACACCTTTACTGGCGATCTAAGTGGCGCACAAAGCACAACCGACACCTTCAACTACACTATCCGTGACAGCTGTGGCGCACTATCTAACGTCGCTACTGTTGAAGTTGAGATTACTCGCGTTGGTGACACTCCGACAATCACTGACAACAACTTCAAGTTAGTGGCAAGCGAAATGACAGCAGGCCAAACAGCATCCGTGAATTTCATGGGCGCTACGGCAAACAGCACCGTCAAAGTTTACTCTTCACGCGTTCATGAATTGACTAACACTCAATTCGGTGTTGGCGAACTCGGTAACCCGCGCGTCAGCTTGGGCTCTGCACAAGCAAATATGTTTGGTAGTGGCACAGTAACTTTCACCGTACCGTCCGCTCTACAGGGTCAAATAATTTGGTTCCAAGCGATGGATACCGCAGGAAGCGCTCTTAGCTCTGCGATAAATACTAAAGTAAACTAAATTTAGTTAACAACCAAATCGAGCTCGATGAAATTGTTTTCATCGGGCTCGATTTTTATTACAGAGCTGCCCGCAATATTTATTTCTGGCAAGTCGAAAAATGCATTGCGTTCGATCTGCAGCTCAACCTGATATTGCCCAGCAAGCAAATGTGGGTAATAATATTCGTGGCGGCCTTCGTGGGGCTGATGGACTTCTTGCCTAGCTTGGGTGACAATCGAATCGCTGCCGACTCGCCGTAGGGCATAACGTAAACCGAAGGCTTGCACGTCAGCAGGCGCCTTAAAAGCTAAACGTAAAGCCGCACTCTGCTCTTCAACGACCAAACTATGCGCTTGCATTTGACGCGGACGCTTATCATCAACGTCAAATGCCATGCGAAGTGGTTTATACCCAGCTGCTTGTAATGTGATAACCAAGCGCGTTGCATCAACAGAGTCTTCCAAAAAATATTGGTAGTTGCTTAACAACTTACCAACAGTAAGCTGCGAATGTAGAGCACGCTGATTACCCTGGTGTTCGGCGACAATAGTCAGGTTATTCCAGACAGCGTACGCCGGAATATTATCTAAACTAAAACCGAATACCTTATCACTAATCTGCAATTGCACATCAGTCGCTCCGGCCTCCACACTCTGTCGCCAATATTCACGCTGCGGATACAGCGCTCGTAGATGATATTGGCCGCCGGCCAAGCCGCGTAGATGGAATTTACCTTGGTTGTCAGTGATTGCCCGCGCAGTCGCAAGTCCGCTGGTTTCGTGAGTTGATTCTCGCACGGCCTCAATTTCGATGCCCGACAGTGGCTGACCATTAAAATCCTGTACCGCACCAGCGATGGACTCTGCGCGCGGAATAACAAATTGTTGCACATGATTGCCGGTGATAATCAGCGCTACACGTAATGCACCACTATCGTGCATCAGAACCAACTGGTGCTCACCAGCGGCAAGGTTTAGCTTAAATTCACCAAACGCTGACGTCCATGTTTTTAGTTGGCCGTCGACAATCACCGCGGTTTTGGATGCCGGCTTAGATGTAGACATGCTCACGCTACCACTAAACAGGGACTTGGGCTGCGTAGCGATAACCTGCATTGACTCGCGAAATTCCATTAATCTCATTTCGCGATGATCGGCGTAATCAGGGTGGCGCAACAACAATAAATACTCACTACCATTAGCCATTAACCCTAGTTGTGGTTGCCGCGGCGACAGCTGCGAAAACGGAATGTTAAATTCGCCGTCAGCGTTGGTCGTTGTAATATATTCAGCGGCAAAGGAAAGTGGCATAACATTGGCGATGCCCATTCCTATTTGCTTATTTAACCACAACTCAACTTGCGCGCCGGCAATCGGCTGACCACTGTAGCTTTGATAAACACCATTCGCGATTGGCGCGCGATGTTCCGGCGGAATCACATCACTTAAGCGGTCGTTTGTACCAACGGCGCGACCATGCCGCTGCAAATCGTCAGGCGATTGGTTCTCTAAAGAGCCTGCGGAAGCGACTTGCGTGTTATCGATATCGTTAATATCAGTAATCGGCACCGCTTCATCGCCACTAGCTAACATCCACATCATTACAGCTACGCCGAAAACGCAGAGAATCTTAAATGGGGTAGGCACAGAAGCAGCAGACATGGCATCATTATAGTAATGAATGTTCTCATTACCGGCCATCGCGGATACATAGGTTGTCACGCTGTTGATGTTTTTCAACGCGCAGGGCATACGGTAACTGGCGTTGACATCGGCTATTTCGACGATTGCTCCTTCGGCGAACGCGCGCATGCCGACGTTGAGATAACTGCTGATGTCGCAGACTTAGTGGGCGAACAACTGCAGGGGCACGATGTGGTGGTACACCTCGCCGCTATATCCAACGATCCAATGGGCGAACTCTGCGAGCAACTCACCACCCGCACCAACGTCGAGGCCACTTTGCATCTTGCCAAGCTGGCGGTCGAGGCCAAAGTATCACGGTTTTTATTTTCTTCGAGTTGCGCGGTCTATGGAGACTCGCAAGGTCAAGCCGCCGATGAACAATTCGCCACGTCCCCGAAAACGGCTTATGCACGCTCAAAAGTAATCGCCGAGCAAGCCCTGTTACAGATGAACGCCCCCGGTTTCGCGGTAGCTGTTTTACGCAACGCTACCGCTTATGGATATTCTCCTGCCTTGCGTACCGACTTGGTATTTAACGATTTCGTGGCGCAATTAGTGACTGATAATGAGATACGCCTATTATCCGATGGCAGCGCATGCCGTCCGCTAGTGCATTGCCGGGATATTGCGCGAGCATTTTTAGCCGCCGCTGAAGCTAATTGTGAAGCCGTGGCCGGCGAGGTTTTTAATATCGGTGATACCACGCAAAACATGCGGATCATTGAACTTGCACGCATAGTGTGTGAGGCACAAAGCGGCACCGTCCTTAGTTTTAATGAAAAAGCAAACCCCGACCAACGCAATTATTTGGTTGACTTTTCGAAGCTAGAGCGAGAATTTCCTAATTATCAAACAAGTTATTCGTTATCAATAGAGACTGAATATTTGCTTGATAAGTGCCTTCAACGGCCTAATTTCGCAAATGAACAGCTAGTCGGCCGATATTCCCGGCTCCAACAGCTCGAAAATGGGTTAAACTTATAGTGATGCGATTCTTTGCCACTCTTACCATTGTGTTGTTGCTGATACCCAGCAACATCTGTGGTGCGCTTGTGCAAGGTGAAGGCTGCATGCCGAAGGGTAAATGCTGCTGTGTATCGCAGGCCGACGAAACTCCCGCCGCAAGCGCCTATTCGTTTACCACCAAGTGCAACTGCAAAGCAGACCGTGGCCCTGCGCCTTCTGAGAATAACCCGCGTCCGACGCGTTCTTTCGCCGACACTTCTATCGATAACTTTGGGCCATTGGTCTGTGTTGCGATAGTTGCAGTCGAGTTTAACGACTCGACGATATCCCAATACGCCTGGCGTTCTTTTGCACCACGTGCCCCGCCGACCGCGGTTTATTTTTCTACGCAAAGTATCTTGTGCTGAATCGATCGAAGTTTAATTAATTAACCTTCTTTCAGTGTCGTATCATTGCGACATTAAATTCAGCATCATGAAACATACCACAATTTTAATGTGTGGCATTACACTTGCCACTAGTTGTCAGTCTAGTCCTACTGACATCACCACTCGTCACTTTAGCTTGCCAGCGCCATCGATCGCCGATGCGCAAGTCATGCCCGATAAGCTGCTCTTCAGCACACAAGAAATGCAAAGTGATTTGCAGCGCACTTACGCAGCTGCACTAAATGCCAACGGCGATATTATCGCTGCCAAAGCTCGCTACAACGCGGCATTGCAAAGAGTACAAATCGTCGGCACACTGCCCGAGCCAATGCTGATGCTTGGCGGTTTTCTCGCGCCAGTTGAAACACGCAACGGCCCAATGGATTTCAAAGTTGGCATCACGCAGCGATTCCCGTGGCAAAGTCGTTTAGACAGCATGACCGAGCAACAGCGCTACTCTGCGCAATCTCTTGCTGCAGTAGTTGTCGACAAGCAACTGCAAGTGCGTCAGCAACTTACCGAAATGTGGTCCAAGCGCATTTTGTTAGATCGCAAAATAGCCCTTACGCAAACCCAAGTTAAGGTGATGCGCCATATCGAAGATTTGGTAATGGTTCAATTCCAATCAGGACGCACTTCGCAATCTAAAGTTTTACGCACCCAACTCGCCACTACCAAACTTCAGGACAAAGTCTTTAGTTTGATGGCCGCGGCTACTTTACTTGAAAGCAAAATGAGTGCTGCGAGTAACGCTGATATCAACAATATTGATTGGGCGAGCCAAGATTACCCACTAGATGATTTGACGACCCGTGATTTCAGCAGCTACCCGGTACGTCCACGTTTATTGCGACTTGAAATGGAAATGAAAGCGGCGGCGGCAGCAGTTAAGGTTGCTGACTTAGCGAATATACCTGACTTAAACATCGGAGTTGATTACACCATGATTGGCGACGGCAACCCAAGCATGGCGACATCGGGTGACGATGCGATAGGTATACAACTTAGTTTTGCCTTGCCAATTGGCAATCGACCTTATGCGGCAATCAGCTTGCAAGCCAAGCAAATGCAACAAGCGTTGCGGTTTAAATTACTGCAAGCCACTCGCAACCTTGATGCCGAAATCGAAAACTCGCTCACTCTTGGCGACGATGCCCAGCGTCGAATAGTACTTTATCGTGAAAAATTAATCCCGCGGGCAGAGAGCACACTTGAGGCGACTCTGCAAGCATTCATCTCGAGTCAAGCTAGCCTGCAAGATGTACTTGATGCTAGCACTTTGATTCTTGAATACCAGATCCAACTTGAAACTGCACATTCTGATGTGTGCACTGCACGTGCAACTATTGCCGGCGCCATCCTTATTACTGACTAATAAAATAGACATGAAATCAATCTCACTTTTACTTTTAGCTTGCGCACCACTTGCCCTAATAGCATGTGGCGGTAGCGAGTCATCAACTAGTGCAACCGGCGGTGCTGCAGTCGACGCCGGGCCGCAAATCTGGACTTGCTCTATGCATCCCAATGTGCAAGCCCCCGAATTCGGTTTGTGCCCTATCTGTGCCATGAACTTGATTCCGTTGGCGCCAGGCGCAAATTCTCCGGGTGTGTTGTTATCACAAGAAGATCGCATACATGCTGAATTAGTCACTGTCAAAGTTGAACGCCGCCCTGCAGTTCACACCATCGACCTGATTGGTCGTCTACACAGAGACGAAACTCGTGAAGCCACTATTGCTGCTTGGGCTAGTGGGCGTATCGAGCGTTTGTTTGTTGACTACACTGGTGTTGAAGTACGCCAAGGCGATCACCTAGTCGAACTTTATAGTTTAGAGTTGTTCAATGCGCAGCAAGACTTTGTTGTGGCACTGAATGCACTCGATAAGGCTTCTGCGGCGAAGGACGACTACATCAGCAAGTTGGCGGCCGACACTGCGGTTGCTGCAGAAACTCGCTTACTGCAATATGGGTTGAGCGCCGCGCAAGTTGATTCGTTACGCGCTACGCGTCAGGCACAAGACACCATTGAGATGAGGGCACCGATTGGCGGCGTAGTGGTAAACAAAAATGCTAAGCTTGGTCAATATGTAAAAGAGGGCCAAGAGTTGTTTACGATTTCCGATTTAAGTAAGTTGTGGCTGGTGTTGCACGCGTACGAAAAAGATTTATCGTGGTTACGTTACGGACAGCAAGTTGACTTTAAAGTAGATGCTTTTGCTGGAGAAACCTTTCGTGGCAAAGTTGTTTTCTTCGACCGAGAAATCGACATGCGAACACGTACCGTTGGCGTCCGCGTTGAAGTCGATAATGCCGATTTGCGCTTGCGCCCTGGCATGTTGAGTCGCGCCGGCATTCAGGTAAATTTAGCAAGCGATGGTCACGTGCATAGCGGTGCGATTGCGAAAGAATTTATGTGCCCAATGCACCCCGAGGTTGTTTCAGACTTTGCAGGAGATTGCAGTAAGTGTGGCATGCCGCTCGAAGCTGCAGCTAGCTTGGGATACGACCAAGCGGCGCAAACTGAATTTCCGTTGTTAATCCCGGCATCTGCGCCATTGATTACCGGCAGGCGTGCTTTGGTTTATATCCAAAGCGAAAACACCCCTGACGGCATTATCTACGAACCACGCGAAATCGTTCTTGGGCCACGCGCAGCAGATTGGTTTGTGGTTAAAAGTGGCCTTGAAGAAGGTGACATCATTGTTGCGCAATCAGCTTTCGTCCTAGACAGTGAGCAACAAATAAACGGCAAGTTCAGCATGATGAGCGCCGACCAAGAACCGACATCGGTAACTAAAGCCGAAGGTATCCCTTTTGCTGTGCAAAAACAGTTAGGCGAAGCTTTGGCACTGAACGTTAACCTATCGAAGGCATTAGCTTCCGACGACTTAATAGCCGCACTTAAAGTGGCATCGGAAATTAAGCAAATTGTCTCGCAAATTGATATCGACAGCATCAGCCTTGATACCTGCATTGAGTTCCGTAGCGACTTGACT
>JAPYTC010000102.1 GCA_029941685.1 Planctomycetota bacterium
GCCTCTTGCAGCGCTAAACGTACCTCTTTAAGGATTTCATCGTAGGGTGCAATTGCCTCTTTCGCCTCAGAAGTAAAGGGCACCCACACACTTGCCATATGCACCATAATCACCGCCGAGCCGACCGGCAACGAACCCCTTGATTGTTGCAGGCCGTAGTTTTTCCAAGCGGTGGCAATGGCGGCTTTGGTAAAACCGCAACTCGCTTGCTGGCTTAACAGTGGCACACGATTGGCAAACCGCAAAATGCGTACTGGGTCGTCGGCGTTGCCCAATAGCTTTTCAGTATCGAAGGTACCGCGCTTTTTCTTGCGCTTACTAATCTTGCCTTGAGCGTCGACATCCAGACGCTCATCACCCGGCTTGGCCCAAGCAATGCCCACTTCAATCTGAAATGGATTGCCACGGTAAACCGAAGGTGGACGCGTACAAATTGCGTAAAAGTCGGCATCCGTTTCTTTCTGAAGACCTTCGAGGATGCGCTCTTCACCAATGGGTGACAAGCAAGTAGTCGGTGGCGCAGAGATTTTAGCCTTTTGAATCGCACGATACAAAGCATCGGCCTCTTCGCGAGCGATGCGTGACGGATAAGATTTTTCACTTAACCCGGCTTCGGAGATAATCGATTTCGCAACCTTAGGCCCGACGCGACAGAAATCTTCTTTTAAGAAAGACGACAGCCACCGCGCATTAGTGTTGCGCAACATTTTGATGAGTTCACCTAGCTCTACACCATAAGGATGCGGTTTAATTTCTTCACTACGCTCTGGCACGACCTTGGAGGCGCGTTCGTAAACCATCGCTTGATCCATACCTGGGGCGAGGTAGGTGAGGGTTGCGTGTGGGTTCGCCACAGCCGTTTGTTTTATGTAATCATCAACCGAGCCTTTACCGCGCTGGTAAGTCGCTTCGATGGTCGCCATAAAACGAGTGCCATGCTTAAGGTGCCATTCATCAAGCTCGACGTCACGAGTGATCATCGGCTTGTTTTTAGTTGAGTCCATTTGCAGAACAAAGTGGTGCGCTTTTTTGCGCGACACCTTAGAAATGATTTCAGGTCCTTTGCCCGTGGTCATTTGCGCGTACAAACCGGCGGCTGAAATACCAATACCTTGCTGGCCACGCGATTGTCGGCGGCTGTGAAATTTAGAACCATACAGCAGCTTACCGAAGATATTGGGCACTTGTGCCTTAACGATGCCAGGGCCGTTGTCTTCGATGACCACCCGAAAGCGATCGTCTTGGCCATCGATAGCAATTATCTCGACCAGTATTTCAGGAAGGATGCCGGCTTCTTCGCAGGCGTCCATAGAGTTGTCAACCGCTTCTTTAATGGTGGTGAGAAGCGCCTTTTTAGGATTGTCAAAGCCTAGTAGGTGGCGATTTTTGGCGAAAAACTCGGATATCGAGATTTCGCGCTGTGTAGCAGCCATCTGCTCGGCGGTTAGGTGTTTAGATTTGGCCAAAGTGTTCTATTTTTGGGGTAAGTGGCTAAATTGTGGCTGATTTGACTATCTATTACTAGTCCTTTGCTCGAAAAATCTATTGTAAGTATGACGCAAATATATTATGCGCACCTAAGTGCTTTGTAGTAAAGGAAATAAATATTTGCGATTTTCTACTAAAGACAATGCGATATCCTACCCGATAGCAGTAGTGAACGGCACGTTGCCGGATGAGAAATAGAAATGAAACAAACTACGCCTAACAAATACGAAGCTCAGATTAACCAATGGACCGGCCTGGTCTGGCACATTGTCAATAGAATTAAAGGCCGACTACCATTTAGCGTTTCTGAGGACGAACTCTACGCCGCTGGCATGTACGGCCTAATGCGTGCAGCTCGCTCCTACGACGAATCGCAGGGTGCTCAGTTCAAGACTTATGCTTATCATCGTGTACGCGGAGCCATTCTCGACGATCTACGTCGGATGGATTTCTTACCACGCTCGATTCGCGATAAGGCTAAGGCTACTGGCGAAGATGCTCCAGCAATCGTGGCATTACCAACTGACGAAGATGGCCACATCGGTTTAGGTGCTAGCGAAGCTGCGGATAGCGTTGAACAAGACGAAATGATGGTGAATATGCATGCTGCCATCGACAAGTTGCCGGAGAAAATGAAATCGGTCATGAGCATGTATTACCGCGACAATCTGAAGATGTGCGAGATCGGTGCACGCCTTAACATAACGGAGTCTCGCGTTTCGCAGATCCACACCAACGCGGTGTCACGTCTGCGCCGGATGTTAAACCCTTCTGATGCCTAAATAACTTTTTCTAGACTCATTCATCAGTTAGGATGGTGTATGCGCAAGCGTACGACCATCCTTTCTTTTTTGGCTGCTACTTTGTTGCCGAGCTTACTGGCCGCGCAACTCAGTTACGACCTTGACGTCGAACTCAACGACGATGGCCGCACTATTTACGGTCGCTCACTGGTGGTCAGTTGGGTCAATACTGCGTCGACGCCAACCGACGAACTTTATTGGCACGTGTACAACAATGCGTGGTCAAATAAAGACACGGTGTTTATCAGCGAAGGGCGTTACTACGGTTCAGACAAATTACCGCGCGAGTGGGGGAGCACCGAGGTATTTAATGTTTCCATGCTTTCAACCGTAGATGCAGATGGTAACGCAATCCCATCTGGTGAAGAACTCAAGTTTGAGTATTTAAATGACGTCGACCGCACGGTAGGTGTCGTGAAGTTGCCGTCCGCTATCGAGCCAGGAGCTTCGGTGCAAGTGCGCCTTGAATTCACTTCTGTAATGCCACAAGCATTTCGTCGCAGCGGATGGGGTGAGGGCGGTTACTTGCATGCAGTGCAGTGGTATCCGAAGCTTGGGGTTTACGAAGAGCTCGATGGTATAGACCAATGGAATTGCGAGCCTTACCACTATTTGTCAGAATTCTACGCTGACTTCGCAAGTTACGATGTCGAGCTGACTTTACCCGAACGGTTCCGCGATCACTGTGTTACGACAGGCACCCTAAAAGAGATGGATCATTCAAATGGTAAAGTTGTTTATTCATCAATAGCAGAAGACGTGCATGACTTTGCATTTACTGTCGACGCCGAGGCTCTGTTGTTGCGCCGCACATTTCACGCTGTTGACTATCGTAATGACGCCGAAGAGTTAAAGATTAGTAATGCCCTGGGTATAACCCTCAAGGAAGTACGTCCGCAATCTTGTGAGATGATATTGTTGCTGCAGCCCGAGCATGCCGAATACGCTAACCGCTATTTTGGCGCGACGGCTAAGTCACTTTATTATTTTGGTCTGTGGTACGGCACATATCCTTATAAAACAATTTCGATTGTCGATCCTGCCAACAACGCGCGCAAGACTGGCGGCATGGAATACCCGCGACTGTTTACCGGCGGCGTGCGCTTAGGTATGGCCGAGCGTACACTGAGTCCACAAGGCGTAACTGTTCACGAATTCGGACACCAATTCTGGTACGGCTTAGTTGCCAATGACGAATTTCGTCATGCGTGGCTCGATGAAGGATTCACTACATTCGCTACCAATCGCATTTTAGATTTGGCCTTTCGGGCGCCGCTTGATACTTTTACACTACTCGGCCAACAATATTACGGACGCGCTCCGATGTCGGTCCCTAGTTATGGTGAAGGTGATATGCGCGCAATGTTAGGTTTGCAGCGCTGGGAAAACAGCAAGTCTAAGTTTTTCCCAGAGTTGTCGTTTGAGTTACGGCACAACAACTCGGTGCAGAAGTTCTTAAGTGAATTACCGCTTACGACATACTATCCGCACGTCGAACGTTCGGCGTCAATCGGCTTGCGGTCGAGTTTGTTGCACGATTGGGGGCAACCCTTAGCGCATCCAACTTACGACTTGTTCGACAGTGGCTTACGCGGAGTGAACGCCTACCGCCGTCCGGCATTAACTCTTGAAACCATTTCGCGTATTGTTGGCGAAGATGTGTTTATTCGGTTGATGCATGACTACCACACGAACTTTAGATTTAAGCATCCTCGTCCTCAAGATTTCTTTGATGTGGTAGCCAAGCATGCGGTAGACGCCGGTGTCGACTGGAGTAGCTTCTGGCAACACGCTTACTATCAAAACGACGAACTTGATTACGCCGCACATTTTTTACATAACAGTGAAAATGCGGATGGTGGTTTTCATGTCGAAGTTGGTGTGCGACGTCGCGGTGCATTTGTGGTGCCAGTCGACATCGATGTTACATTCGAAGATGGCAGTGTGCATCACGGTGTCTGGGATGGCGTAGATAGCGCCAAGCGTATTTCAGTCGGCGATTTCGCGGTTAAAGCGACGCGCGTTGAAGTCGATCCGCAACGTAAGTTAATGTTAGACCGTGATTGGTTTAACAATTCTAAATTAGCCAAAGATGTTGAGGGTAGTGATACTGCGTGGCATGTGGCAATGCGCACCATGTTGTGGGCGCAACAAGTACTCCATTACTTTGGGGCAGCAGGATGAGCGACGAACAACCCGTACCGAGTGACCGCATCATCGTTGACGCGATGAATTTTAGCCACGAACCAGACGCTAATCAGCAGCCTGAAAAGATGACGGAAGTCGTCACCGACGAGTCGGAATCGGCCCCATCCGTACGGCCCGGCTCAGTGCGATTCTTAATAGGCGGCATGTTATTTGCATTGATGCGCCCACGCGTGTTGTTGTTTTTGATGTTGTGGTCATGCGTGCTACCGTTGATTGTTGCAGTACCGATGTTCAATCAAGCCAATCGCGACTTGAGTATGGTGCAAGACTTGCCCGGTCAAAGTGTATTAGCTCTACCCGAATCCGCACCAGCCTGGATGTTTAGAGAATGGCAAATTCAATCTGGCGACTCACTCGCTTCCATTGCCGAAGTGATGCCGTTGCTTATTTTGTTGTCTTCAATCATCGGCTTACTATTCAGCGCAGGGTGGATGTCGATGGCCACTCATTATCGTGATGAACATTCATTGCGCGCATTCTTCAAAGGTGGCGGCGAATCGTTTTTCCCGTTTTTGCGTACTTGGTTATTGGCGTTGCCTATGTTCGCGGGGGTGACTTATGTTTTTTGGGGCACACCAGCGGAATGGGTGCTCGAACAATTGATGCCCGAAGGTGATGCCAATTTAGCTGCTAGTGAAACCACTGGCCGCGCCATCGACATTGCTCGTCAACTGCTTTACATGTTGGCGTTGCTTAAGATCGAAATCATCATCGACTTGGCACGCGCCTCGATTGTGGTGGGGCAACGTAGTTCGGCTTTGCTTGCAGTGTTACGAGCCATCGGATTTTTATTCCGTCGCCCGTTCGCGATTTTCGTGATTGTGCTGCTTGGTTTTATTATCGAAGGCGTGTTAATCTTCGGCGCCGAAGCCTTGCGCTCTTTCTTTGAATGGCCATTACTTGCTGCGGTATTTTTACTACCGTTTGTGCGCCACTTAATGCGCGGTGCGCGTCATTCCGCGGTTGCCACTTATTATCGTGCTGCAACTGGCGAATAATGGGGTATAATTCGCCTCAAACATCCTCCCAAATAACATGACCAACAAACTCATAGGAGCGGCCATCATCGGCCAGTCTGGCGGACCCACCGTCGTCATCAACCAATCACTAGTCGGTTTCATTCAAGAAGCTACCAAGCACGATTGCATCACCAAAATCCTCGGCGCGCGCCACGGTGTCGAAGGCATTATGAACGGCGACTGGATTGACCTCTCTAATCAGAGCGACGAAACACTCGAAGCTGTTGCGCTGACGCCTGCTGCCGCGCTTGGTTCAGTGCGCCGCAAGGCTTCAATCGAAGATGTCGAAATAATGGTCGAGCAATTTAAGAAAAACGACATTCGTTTCTTCTTTTACATCGGTGGTAATGACACTGCTGAAACCGCGCACATCGTCGAGCAACAAGCTGCCGAACTCGGATACGAAATACGTTGTTTTCACATTCCGAAAACCATCGATAACGATCTCAAAGTTACCGACCACTGTCCAGGCTACGGTTCGGCGGCGCGCTTTGTGGCGCATGCCTTTCAAGGCGACGACCGCGATAACCGCTCGTTGCGCGGCGTAAAGATAAACGTCATCATGGGCCGTCACGCCGGATGGCTGGCCGCAGCTTCAGTGCTCGGTAAGCGTAACGACGAAGATGGTCCGCATTTGGTTTATTTGCCTGAGCGCGTATTCGACCCTGAACAATTCATTGTTGATGTCAAACAAGTGCACGACCGCTTGGGGCGTTGCGTAGTGGCCGTTAGCGAGGGCATCCATAATGCTGATGGCGTGCCGTTCTTGCAAGTATACGCTGAAATGAGTGGCTCGGCGATGGCTGGACAAACTGATAGTCATGGCAATGTACAACTTTCCGGCACTGGCGCCTTGGGCGATGCACTCGCCAATTTAGTCAGAGACAATTTTGATGGCTTGCGCGTGCGTGCCGACACCTTTGGTTATTTGCAGCGTTCTTTTCCGGCCGATGCCAGTGAAGTCGATCGCACTGAAGCGCGCATGGTCGGACGTAAAGCTGTCGAAGCTGCGGTAGGTGGCGAATACAGTTCGGGTTCGATAGCGCTGCGCCGTTTAGATGGCGATGTTTATCAG
>JAPYTC010000103.1 GCA_029941685.1 Planctomycetota bacterium
CTATCGCTCAAGCCTGCAATATAATTACTTTCTGTCAGAAGATCAAAAAACATATCTCTGGACAAACATTGCCAACCGCCAAGATCAACCGACTGGCCTGATAAGTCGCCTTAATGCTGGCTCTGGGATTGGTTACCACATGGTGTTTGGCGAAGACATCGACTTCAACATTGAACTGGGGGCGACTTATGTCGATGAAGAAAAAGTGTCGACTGTTTCTAATGCGACTGTCACCCGCTTAGCTTTTGATTTTAGTTGGCCTGTTAGCGAAAATCTGTCGGTTAACTCGGCGTCAGAATTTTTGGCTGGCAGCGATATCCAAACATATGTCCAAGACTTTAACTTGCGTTACAGTCTTGAAGGCAATTGGTATCTTCAGTTTTCTAACAACATCGCTTACGACGCCTTTCCGTCAGCGGGTTCAGTTACCACAGATAGTCGCTTTAATCTAACACTCGGAACATCATTTTAAGGTTAGAATAAGTCAATGGTAGTTCGTCTCGATGTAAAAACAGCACACGCACTCGTCTCAGACGACGTGATCATGTCGCTAGAGATGTTCCGTCACTCCAACGAGCCAGAGATGCGTATCAACGAAACCTTCACGGGCATGCATGGCAAAAAGATTGGTGGCGCCATGTTAGATCTACGGATGCTGCGGCATCGTGCCAATCAAAAGTTCATACTCGGCCAAGATATGTTTTTCACGCGCGCTCTCCTTGAACAAGCTTCAAGCGAGGCCGTCGCCGAATACCGCACACAGCGTTTTGTCGAGGCTGGCTACACGAGTATCGTCGACGCTTGTTGCGGATGTGGCTCTGATGCGATTACCTTGGCACGCGCCGGAATCACAGTCGAAGCCTACGACATCAATGAGATAACCACTATTTTCGCAACGAAGAATGCACAAGTTTGTGGGGTCAGCGACAAACTAAGTGTGCACTTGGCCGACTGCACCGAGATTGATTTACCCGATGGACCTATCATGCTCGACCCGGCACGCCGCAAAGGTTCGAAGCGCATCATCAACCCTGAGCTCTGGAGTCCGAGCCCAGACGCCGTTGCTGAAATGATTAAAGGGCGTCCGGCTGCTTGCTTGAAATTGTCACCTTCCGTTGATCTCGACATTTTGCTTGAACTATTTCCAAAGCCTGACGAGATCGAAGTAATCTCTTACCGCAACGAAGCAAAAGAAATGGTGTTTTGGTATGGTGAGTTGGCAAGTGGCGTCGAGCGCCGTGCGACCATTGTGTCGCACTCCGATGAAGCAGCGTCTGACCTAGCATTGCAAACCTATGCGGGCGACGAGCACTCGCAAGCAGAAACAGCGAGTGAACTTGGCACTTATTTCTATACCCCAAATAAGGCGCTGTTGCGTTCAGGGTTGATAGGCAAACTAGCAGCCGAGTTAGGCCTGAAAAACATCGATCCGCATATCGCCTACCTTACTGGCGATGAAGCAATCTCTAATCCGTTTTTAGATTGCATGAAAATTATGGGTTACGACTCTTTCGACCCACGGAAAATCAGGGCGTTGATGCGCAAACACAAAGTGGGCAGCATCGAAGTCCGCAAGCGTGGCATTTCAGAATCTGTGCCATCGATTACCAAACGTTTCTTACCGAAGTCGTACGGCGACAAACGGTGTGTGTTTATCGCGACACGTATCGGCGACAGTCACGTTGGCATTCTTGCCGAACTTATTAAATGACAAAGATAACACGCATTTTATTGCTTATCTTTGCTGCGTCATGCTCGACCAGCGACAAATCCACTGCTGACAATTTTCTACATTACGCCTTAGGCGCAGAGCCCTCGTCATTCGACCCGCTCAAATCAGGGAATCTCGTCAATGCTGTAATGCAGCGTCAAATAATCGAGTGTTTGTTCGAATACGATTACGCAACCGATGCTCCACAGGTCAAGCCACTACTCGCTAACGACTATCAAATCTCCGACGATGGCTTGCAGTACGATATTTATTTGCGGCAAGATGTTCAGTTCTTTGATCCTTTTACACCACCGTTGTTCGTCAGTCAGCACCGTGGCTTAACCGCGCACGACGTGTTGTATTGTTGGTTGCGCCAAGCGGATGCGCGTAACAATAGCGATGGATGGTGGGCATTCGACAACACCTTTGTCGGCATTCAAGAGTTTCATCAGGCGACAGCGCATCACGATGATGCCCTCGCCCAACAAGCTTTTGAGAAAGGCGTCGCAGGGTTGACTGTTGTTGATGATTACCACCTGCGTATTCGCCTGCAACAAAAAGACCCTTGGTTTCTAAACCGTTTAGCAATGTCATACTTTTCCGTTTACCCTCACGAGGCGGTTGAAAACACAGAGCGTGATATGCGCGACCAACCTGTTGGCAGTGCAGTGTTTTATCTAGAAGAAATCGTTCCTGGTCAAAAATTTGTCATTGCTAAAACACCAAACTGGAGATTGCAAACGACCGGTACCGCTGCTGGCGCCGATTTTCAGGTGGTGCGTGATGCACAAACACCTATTGAAATGTTTAAACGCGGAGTCAGCGACAGGCTTACGCTTTCGGCAACTAGCGCGGCACACTTCTTAAACCAAGACGGCAAGCTCAAGGCTGAGTTTATCGAAAATGGAGTGACTATTTCCGACTACCCACGCTCGGACATCAGCATGCTGTGCTTTAACATGGAAGACAGCGAGATTGGCTCGATTGCCAATGATGATGTCGGCAACGAACAGCGCCGTCAATTGCGCCATGCATTGGCACTGGCCTTTCCCCGCGAACAATGGCAAGATTTGCTTTATCAGCGCTTACCGTTTATTAGTGCCACTTCATTTATTCCGCCGAACGTAGGAGATGAACATCAAATATTTCCTTGGCACGACAATCTCGATCGGGCACGAAAAATATTGGAAGACGCCGGTTATTACTCTGAGCACCCATTACCCAAGCTCGAATTTGTATTGTTTGGCACCGACTCTATGAGCAATGCACTCGGAGAAATCTATGCCGTTGCCCTAAAAGAAATAGGTATCGAGTGTGAGTTAATCGCTGTCCCTTATGCGCAACAAATGCAACGCGCTGCTAACGGTGAAGCACAGATGTTTGTACGCAACTGGACGCTAGACTGGCCCGACAGTAGCCTGATTTACAACACCTTTGACGGCGCACATGTTGGCGACAACATCAATCTCAGTCGCTTTAGCGACAAAAACTACGATGCCTTACTAAACGATTTGACCCAAACAAGCGATGCCAAGCTACGCCAGAAAATTGAAGCCAGGCTAGACGAAATTTTGTATTACGAATGCCCCGCGATGCCTATCGAACATCGACAATCTTGGGTGCTTGGCAGCAAAAGAATTCGCAATTTCAAAATGCGTCCTTTTGATTTAATGCCTTGTAAGTTTTATATCTTGAATAATGATTAAGTTAATCTTCAAAAAGCTGATGGCGGCGCTGGCGATCATTGTTGGCGTACACCTTGTGTTGTTTTTGGCACTACAGTCACCAGCATTCGGAGACCCAATCGCACGCGAAACAAACTTTAGCAAAGACCGTGTACAACTAATCAGCGCGGCGCAACGACTTGGATATATTAGCAGCAGTAATTTTGATTGTTGGTCGTTTACGATTAGCGGTTCCAAGGAGCAGAATTACAAGGTTAGCATGCAGCCGAACTTTGAACTGCGCGACCAATCAGCTGTGGTGTTTAGTGTTGATGCCCCTACCACCTTGGGCGAACTAGTGGCGGCAATTAACAGCAACGGCAGCGACTTAGTTAAAGTTTCCGCCAAGCTAGTTGAAGACAAATATTCAAGCACACCATGCAGTAACATTGCGCTCGCCTACTTGTCCAACAGCGTGACGGTCAAAGACCAAGAAATATATCACGCAGCAACAGTTGAACCGGTTTCAACATCAATGCGCTTCGCAAACTCATTCTCTGATTTATTAACTTTCGACTTTGGAGACGATCACAATTCACGCCCTATAACTAACACGCTATGGCAACGCGGACTACGCTCTTTAGGCATCGCCGCCCCATCGTTCTTCTTAATTTTTATCGGTGCTTATTTGATGGCAGTCTTTGCCCACAGCAGCAAGCGTGCATCAAGGGTTCTGAATTTATCGGCAATAGCCTTCATGTCTTTGCCTGCACTGCTATATATTTTCGTCCTTCGACAGACCTTCGTCATCAACCTCGAGTGGGCACCGCTGCGCCCTTACAGTGACCCCGTGATACCACTATTTATACTGCCCATCTTGATTACAGTATTCATTGGTATTTGGCCTGAGTATTTACTGATGCGCAGTTTCATTGACCAACGTATGCGTCAGCAATTTATGCAATCGGCGCGCGCCCAAGGGATTAGCCAACGGCGCATCTGGTGGCGTCATCTATTGCCCAACTTAGCAGGACCGCTTTCCCAGCATGTGGCGCTCAACTTGCCGTTCTTAGTCTTGGGCTCACTGCTACTTGAAACAATATTCAATATTCCCGGCTTAGGCATTAGCATAGTCGATGCCATTCAAAATCACGACAGCAACATGTTGCGCGCAATCACTTTCTTAATCGCTATTGCATTCTTAACAATGCAAGCAGTAGCGACGATGGTGGCTCGTTACTTTGACCCGCGCCAACGAAGTGAGGGCAAGCTGTAATGAAAATAGCACGCCTCGTCATCGGTTTTTACATTGCAGTGGCAATAGTGGCGGCTAGTGGTGTCATCCCCGTTGAAATCAATAACGACTTTTATCGCGGCGACAGTAGCGTCTGGCAGTCGGCGGCTCATGGTGCCAAAGTTGCGTTAATCATCGGAACTATCGCTGCCTGCACTTCTTTATTCATCGGCACTGTACTTGGTTTTCTAAGCGCATGGTACGGCGGACTAATCGGAGCAATGATTTTGTGGATGGCAACTAGCATCGCCGCCATCCCCGGAATTTTACTAGTGCTAATTTTAAGCTACGGCATGGGCGGCGGTATCGGAGCCGTATTTTTTGCAGTTGGCCTAGTCTCTTGGGTCGGAGTTTATCGCTTGGTGCATACCGAAGTCCTTAACCTACGAGGGCAAGGTCATGTCGAAGCAGCGCGCAGCCTCGGGGCATCAATGACAGCCATTGCCACCCGCCATATCCTGCCGTGCCTCAAACCAATTCTAGGCACGCAGTTTGTTTTGCATTTTACCTACGCTGTTAAAGCCGAAACCGTACTGTCGTTTCTTGGCGTAGGGGTCCATCAACAAGCTTCATGGGGACGCATGCTCGCTGACGCTTGGTCTTTCGGTGATTTACAGAACGGTGATTACACACGCATTGCTGTTGCTAGCTTGTGCCTGGCTGGCCTGATTTTAGCGCTTCAAAGCCGTATTTACGGCCATCAAAAGTAAAGTAACCTAACGGCGAGACCGGATCGTGATACAACATGCACAACCACTGCTCTTCGCATGCACGCGGGATGTATTCTTTACGTATATCATATGAACGGCTGGCATTCATGTCGTAGGCCATTATGAATGGCAAGTGTACATGATTACGCGTCGGCACGAAATCACTCCAGAAAGCTGCGGTTTTACCGGCATCTTCGAAAGTGATGAGTGATAAACCCTCAGAGTGACCACCAAGCAACTGCATGGTTACTCCGGGCAACACTTCTTTGTATTCACTGAAGGTGTTCATCAAACCTGCGTCAACCAAAGGCTGCACATCTTCACGGCGGTAACTTGCGCGACGCATATGGTCGGATTGCAAGCTTGCCTCAAGCTCGCATTCGGCGACCCAGTATTCTGCATTCGGAAACATCGGTTTGCCGTCAACATCGCACGCAGCGCCGGCGTGATCCCAGTGGACATGGCTCAGTAAACAATGGGTCACGTCTTCAGGTTTAACACCAGCCTCGGCCAACGATTCAACCAAGCAATGGCCCTGACTATAATCGATATGAAACATCGCCTGCTGCTTTTCATCCCAGCGACGACCGAGACCCGTTTCTACCACGATCACATTCTCGCCATCTTCAATTAAAAACGGATTCGTTGCGCACGGGATAGTGTTATCTTCAAAAACCGGTGTGAGTTTTTGCCACAGCGAACGCGGCACTACACCGAACATCGCCCCGCCATCAAGCGCAAAAGCAGCATCACGTAAAGCACGGATTTTAAACTTACCCAGTTGGGCTTGTTGCGCGCTAAAGTGACTACCGCTCATAAATTAACCACTAGTAGCAGCGAAACGCTTGAGCAAATCGCGCGAAATAATAATCTTTTGAATCTCAGAAGTACCTTCGCCAATCACGCACAGTTTGGCATCGCGGTACATGCGCTCTACTGGGTATTCACGTGAGTAGCCGTTACCACCAAAGATTTGGATGGCTTCGTATGTCGCACGCATTGCGACTTCGGATGCGAAGTATTTAGCGGCTGCACCTGCAGCACCGTATTCGCGGCCGGCATCTTTAAGGCGTGAAGCATGGTAAACCATGTGACGCGCTGCCTGGATTTCTGTTTCCATGTCGGCCAACTTAAACGCAACAGCTTGGTGCTTATTC
>JAPYTC010000104.1 GCA_029941685.1 Planctomycetota bacterium
GCATTGAGGCGTTTCAGGTCGATAGCGTGAGTCGTTTCGACTATCAGCACAAACTGAGCTGGACAATTGAGCGTATTTCACCTCAGCCACAATCAGAAGATGAGGCGCGCTGGCATCTAACAGCGCCCCTGCAAACCATTATCGACAACTTTGCTGGCGACAGTTTGGCTTTTAGCTGCTCTAGTTTGCGCGCAACAGATGTCGTAGGTTTCGAAACTTCACCTGCCTTCGACAACGCCAAATACGGCTTCCCTCAAGATCGTTTTGAAGTCGTCATCAGCGGCAACACTCTAGAATTCGAGCTCGGTAAACCAGCTCGCGAAGGCCACCGTTTTTTACGAGTTGGCGGCCTGCGACACATCTATACTATCTCCGATTTCGAGGTAGGGCAATTACGTCAAAGTGTCGATAGCTTGTACGACGCTAAATAAATTCATGGATACCCCAGACAGTACTTTCTTGAGCTTCTATTTCCTTCTCGGACTAGGCGCGGTAATTATCTTTTTCTTGACCGCTGCATTGACCGGTTTCGCACTGTTCTCTGACGACCATAAACTGCGTAACAAACTGCTGAAAATCCAAACATCTTTTTTCATTATCGAGCTTATCGCATTAGTGTTGGTCTCGCGCGATGTTTCTCAAGGATTGGCAGCACTACCGGCCGAGCCCACTCTCGCATTAATCGGTACGGTGAGTCGCGAGGTAATGAGTTTGTTACTACTCGGACTATCTTTAGTGTTCTCCGGATTACTCACAGCATTCGGTTGGATAAAATGCGGCCTCGCTAATTCAGCATTTGCTGTTTTAGTCTGTACTATTTTTAATCTTAAGGTGACGCTTTCGTCGTTAAGTATCCTCGATGTACTCGGCCGCGCCGCAAACCCCGGTCGCGAAAACGGACTTGGAGTTGGAGAATTTCTACCTGCCCTTCATGAGGCCTTCGCTGAAGTAAGCAGTGGCTTTAACACTTGGCTGCCCATCATGGGAGCCCTGTTAGGTTTAAGCGCTTATTTCAGCATTAAGCTTCGGGCCAATAATCGCGCCACGTCGATGCGGGCGGAGTAACGCGACCTTGCTCTTCAACTTGTCTTAAAGTTTGTGGCGACACGTTTACTTTAGTTAAGGTCGACTGCGCTAAAGCCTTGCCACATGCATCAACCACGCTATCGGCATCTAAACCATGGTAGGCGAAGATTTCGGCAGGGCGTCCTGATTTTGAAAACTTGCTAACGCCGAGGCTGATTTGATTAGTACCAACAATCGAGCCGGCATTATCAAGTAAACCTAATTCGCCGTCGGCCACAGAAACGATGGGTACCTTGCGAGCGCCGAGCAGTAGAGTGTCGGCAACATCAAGTTGTTCGCCAGCAGTTGCGACTAAATGCACGTCACCATTGACGCCGAGCTTGTTTAGTTGCGCATAATCATTGTCTTTGGCGAAACGACCAAGCAGCAATTCAGGAGAAGTGCACATCAACACGTTAGCGTAGATGCCGCGTTCACCCAACGCATCGGCGGCGCGCGTTGCCTCAGTGCCCATTACGCCCATGGCGATAATGGTAACCACGTTTTCGCCGGGCTGATAATCAGCGGCTCCTTGGTGATTGACTAACCAGTAGCCGCCTGCCAGTACATCTTGGCGCACCAATTCGTTCATCGCCGCTTCGTCTATACCTTGGTATTGCTGTTGCGCTTGTAGGCGAGTCTTGAATTCTTTTTGCTTAACACCCATCGTTACCGCGCGTACAATCACGCCCTCGCGATCGATGTTGTCGTTGCTAACGTGACGTTGAGTAGCGTCAGCAAGAATCCATTCCATTTCTTTGGCGAAGCACGGTTCCCAGGTAATCATCGATGGCATTTGAATGTCAGATTTCCAGGAGTGTTGTGCGCCTTCGGGTGATAAGGCAATGCCTGATGGTGTGCCAATCAACAAGAACGACGAACGCCAGTAAAGGTTGTAATACAGTTGGTCTAGTGCGCGCTTGATGAAGAAATCGTAAATCGTCATCATTGGCAACAGGGGTGTACCAAATAATTTACCTGCCATACCGAATGAACCCGCCGCCGACAGCGAAGCCTGTTCGGCGATTTCAAAACGGATGTGGCGTGAAGTGGGCGCAGTAGAGTCAATTAACTCAGGGCGTCCGCGTTCTTCCCATTCGAGTTCGGCTTCCCAGTCACGCACGCCGCTTTTGCCGTAGATTTTGCCATCCATCGATGGATTGATGTTGGTGGAAGTACCAACATCGGGCGACAGGGTGAGCGCCAATTCTGCGGCAGCTTGCCATGCCTGTTCCGATTCATTTAATTCGGCTAGGCCTTCACTGCCTACTGCTTTGAAGTCGGCGTGTGAGCCAACGCGCGTTAGTTTGTTAGCAACTTGCCCCCACATCCATTGTGTGTGCACAATCGGCATCATTGAGATGTTGATGTTAAAGTCAGTGGGTAAAGGCTTAGCAAAAGCGTCTGCATAGGCAGCAGTCTTGGTTGCAAGACGTCGCTCTTCATTTTCGATGCCGTTGCGCATGAATTCACCGCGCTGGCTGAGTAGGGTGCGCTGCGCACCATCTTGTTGCCAATTGCCAATCAAGTCGTATGGCTGATCGCTGGTTAAGCCTTCATCTTTGAGTAAAGAATATACCTCGTCTTTGCTTGGCAACGAGCTGTGGTTACCGGGCATGGCAAAGGCCTCGGAGTTGATACCTTTAATCGTATGCGCTAGCACCAATGTTGGTTTGTCACTGTTACGACATTGTTCATAAGCTGCCAACACATCAATCATGTCGTGGCCGCCTAAGTCTTGATAGATTTCAAGTATCTGCTCGTCGCTGAACTTAGCAAGTAACGACTTGAGCTTTGGTTCGCGGTCAATGAATTCATTACGAATTAACTTGGCATCACGTTTCCAGAGCAAGGCCTGAAAATCAAAGTCACTTAATAAATTATCAAAAACATTCTGCAGCGACTTGCCGTCTTTTTGTGCAAAAGCGGCGCGTCGCTTTGCACCATGTTTCAGTTCGATAACGTTCCACCCGTTAGCAATCATCGTCGCGTGGATGCGATCGGCATCGGTGCCGCCAAAAGCTTCATTGTTAATCAACCGCGTGCCATCTAATGATTGACGATTGTAATCAAGAATCCAAGTGACGTTGCCCAAACGTCGTTCGCCAAAATCAGTTATAGCTTCGAATAGTGAGCCTTCGCGAAATTCTGAATCACCCAATAGTGACCAAAAGTGTACATCTTTTTTGTCTTCGAGTTTGCGGTCAACTAAATAGTTGTGAGCCAACGCTAAATAACCAGAGTTGACTGGCGGAATGCCCACGGTGCCACTCGGTAAAACTCGCCATGAATCTGGGTCGCTCGCCGCGTGATAAGACTGAAAAGTAGGCGAGCCGTCAGCGGAAAACTGGCGCAAGTGGCTCATTACCGTTTGGGCATCATCCGAGTTCATCCAATTGCCCTCACCGTCACGAAACACGCCGAGTTGTAGATGCAAGGCGTGATCAAGGGGCGCCATGTGTGGTTTACCGCACCAAAAGTCTTGTGGGGCACGAGCCACCATGTGCATCGCCGTGGTCACAAGAACCGAAGACCCACAAGCCGCTGGATGGCCGCCTACTTTGGGGTCGGTAGGAGCGCTATCGTCACGGTAATTCGCCTCCCAGATCATGTGCGTTGTTTGAACAAGGGCACGATTTGCGATGCTATAGAGGGCATCTATTTGAGAAGATTCTAGCCCGAACGGGAGTTTGTCAACAGTAGTGCTATTTGCCATGGGGTTTTGCCAAAATTTGGGGCTTCCATTATACCAAGAAGCATTTAAATTCGTTAAAATAGACTATGGAGCTTCCACTAGCCCTCACCTTTGACGACGTCCTTCTTGTGCCCCAAGAATCCGACGTTCTTCCCACCGAAGTAGCAACGTTTACTCGTTTCTCGCGTAATGTACGCTTGAACATCCCTTTGGCATCAGCAGCGATGGACACGGTCACTGAATCGGGTTTAGCAATTGCCTTGGCTCAAGAAGGTGGTATTGGCATTATCCATCGCAATCTGAGCATCGAAGATCAGGTCCGCGAGGTCGAAATCGTAAAACGTAGTGCGCATGGCATTATTCGTGATCCGCTAACCATGTCGCCAACGGGCACAGTAGGTGAGGCGCGCGAGGCGATGCAAACGCACAACATTTCGGGGCTGCCGATTGTCGACGACACTAATAAGTGTGTTGGTATTCTTACGCGGCGCGATCTCAAGTTCCAAGGCGGTGACGAGCAGCAAGTGTCCGAAGTGATGACTGCCGATTTGGTTACATCAGCACCCGACACATCTCTTGCCGTGGCGCGCAAGATTTTGTTCTCTGAAAAAGTAGAGAAGTTGGTGCTCATGAACGACGATCAATCATTAGCTGGTTTGATTACAATGCGCGACATCAGAATGGATAGCGAATTCCCTAATGCCTCCAAAGATTCGGAAGGATGTCTTCTAGCGGGTGCAGCCATTGGCACTCACGATTACGATCGTGCCGATGCATTAGTTGCAGCAGGGGTCGATGTCCTTGTTGTTGATACTGCGCACGGTCATTCAGTAAATGTTATTGATACGGTGCGCGAGTTGAAAAATCGCATCGATGTCGATGTCGTTGCCGGCAACATTTGCACTTCGGAAGCCGCCGATGCACTTATTGATGTTGGTGCTGACGGTATTAAAGTTGGGATAGGTCCTGGTTCGATTTGTACAACACGCGTTGTTGCTGGTGTTGGTATGCCGCAGTTTTCTGCTATATATGACGTTAGCCAAGTGTGTAATTCAGCCGATGTGCCGGTAATCGCTGATGGTGGTATACGCCACTCTGGCGATGCGGTGAAGGCTTTGGGCGCGGGCGCAGAATGTGTGATGCTTGGGTCGCTGTTCGCTGGCGTCGACGAATCACCTGGCGAACCGTTTTTGTACAACGGTCGTTCGTTTAAGGCAGTCCGTGGCATGGGCTCCTTAACCGCAATGGTTGAAGGTGGTAAGGCGCGTTATGGCCAAGCTAATGTCTCCGAACAACAGAAGTTGGTTCCTGAAGGGATCGAAGGCATGGTCCCGGCGCGTGGTCCGGTTGCACCATTCGTTTACCAATTTGTTGGTGGCATTCGTTCAGGTATGGGGTATTTAGGTGCCGAAGACCTCGCTGTGTTCCGCAGTCGCGCGCGTTTTGTGCGTATCACGGGTGCCGGCGTAAAAGAAAATCATCCGCATGATGTGCGGGTAACAAAAGAAGCTCCTAACTACTGGAAGACAGACTAATAATGCATCAACGTATCTTAATTGTTGACTTCGGTTCACAATATACGCAGCTAATCGCGCGTCGTGTTCGTGAACACAAAGTTTTTTCCGAAGTAGTGCCGCCGCATAAGGCACTCGAAGCCGCGCAAAAGCCTGGTTTGCAAGGTATCATTTTATCAGGCGGACCGGGCTCCGCTTACGATAGTGACGCACCGCAGTTACCCGTAGAAATGCTTGATTTTGGCGTGCCCATTTTTGGTATTTGTTACGGCATGCAGTGGTTGTGCGAACATCTCGGCGGCAAAGTTGTGGCGGGCGAATCACGCGAATACGGTTTTACCAAAATGCAGGTTAGCGACACATCCTCGTTGTTTGCGGGGGTCGATGCCGACACCGTAGTCTGGATGTCTCATGGCGATCGCGTAGAATCTTTGCCTGATGGCTTTTTACGTATGGCCAATACCGAAGACTGCCCTGAAGCAGCTATCGGTGATGCCGCAAAATCTATTTACGGGGTGCAGTTTCACCCCGAGGTTGGGCACACTCAGCAAGGCGAGCGCATGTTGCAAAATTTCTTAATTGATATTTGCAAGTGTGATGCCGACTGGACGCCACAAGATTTAGCCGCAGAACTCATCGCTAAAGTTCGCGAACAATTAGGCGAAGACGGCGAAATGGTGCTTGGTTTGTCAGGTGGGGTTGACTCGTCAGTGGTTGGTGCGATTTGCCAGCAAGCAATCGGCAAGCGCTGTCACGCGATTTTCGTTGATAACGGTTTGTTACGCGCTGGTGAGCGCGACATGGTTGACGCTGCTTTCCGCGAACACTTCGATTTGGACTTAACCACAATCGAGGCCGAAGAGCGTTTCTTAAGTAAGCTTGCTGGAGAAATCGACCCCGAAAAGAAGCGGAAAATCATTGGTTACGAGTTCGTCGAAATTTTCCGAGAACAAGCTACGCGTTTTACCAACGCAAAGTTTTTGGGGCAGGGCACACTCTATCCCGACGTGATCGAATCAGTAGCAGCCCACGGTGGTGCAACTGAAGTGATCAAGTCTCACCATAATGTTGGCGGACTACCAGACGACCTCGAAATGGAACTCGTCGAACCGCTACGCTGGTTGTTCAAAGACGAAGTTCGCGAACTAGGGCGTGTTTTGGGCTTACCTGATGAAATGGTCGACCGCCAACCCTTCCCTGGTCCCGGTTTGGCTGTGCGCTGTGTGGGTG
>JAPYTC010000105.1 GCA_029941685.1 Planctomycetota bacterium
ACAATCCTGAGTACGGAATAGTTGTGTTTTCCATTACTTCTTAGCCCCTTTCTTTTTAGTAGCGAACATTGCCAACATTCGGTCGGTAACCATAAAGCCACCAATCACGTTTATCATCGCTAAAGCAATTGCGGCAATCGCTAGAATTTGTTTGGTGGTTCCGTCTTCTGCCACATATTGTGCGCACATCAAGGCGCCAACAATAGTAATACCAGAAATCGCATTCGCGCCCGACATTAACGGAGTATGCAAAGTAGGCGGGACTTTAGAAATCAATTCATTACCCACCACGATGGCAAGCATGAATACAAAAAGCATGAGCAAAAAAATCATGACACAGATGAAACGATTGAGGCGCTAACGATTTCATCGTCAGCGTCGAGATTAAGAGTAGGTGTTCCGTCTTCAGGAAACTCGAAAATATGTTCAACCACATTTTGTAAGTTACGCGCATAAAGTTCGGAGGCGTTAACGGCTACGGTCGCAGGCAAGTTAGTAGTGCCAACAATAGTCACACCATCGACGGTTATGATTTCGTCAGCCACAGTTGGTTCGCAGTTGCCGCCTTGCTCAGCAGCTAGGTCAACAATCACTGCACCCGCTTTCATGGTTTTTACCATTGACAATGGAATCAACAGTGGTGCTGCGCGCCCGGGTATTTGCGCAGTTGTAATGACGACATCGGCATTGGCTACACTTGCTGCCACGGCTTCGGCTTGACGTTGTTTATATTCGTCAGAAGCTTCAGAGGCGTAAACAGACGCTTCGCCGTCGTCATCATCATCTTTTTCGACGTCGATGAATTTAGCGCCAAGCGATTCGACCTGCTCTTTAACTTCCGGACGAATGTCAGTGGCTTCAACAAGAGCGCCCAAACGTTTGGCGGTCGCGATTGCTTGAAGGCCGGCCACACCAACTCCGAATATAACAACGCGCGCAGGTTTTACCGTACCCGCTGCTGTCATCAATAATGGGAAGTAGCGGCCTAACTCACAGGCTCCAATTAACACGGCTTTATAACCAGCGATATTTGCTTGCGAAGACAGGGCGTCCATCTTTTGCGCGAGGGTGCTACGCGGAACTTTTTCCATGGCGAATATTTTTGCACCTTTGGCGAAAACTGCTCCGGCGTCATTGCCATGTAAATCGAGTTGCAAGAATGATACTACTAAGTGCTTGTCGTTAAGATGTTGCGCTTCGTCGGCAGTGCATGGTGCTACCTTTAATAGTAGATCAGCTTGTGCGCAGCCAGACGCAAAGCCGTTACAAATAGTTGCGCCGGCATCTTGGTATTGTTGATCGCTGAAGCACGCGCCACCGCCGGCACCTTGTTCAACCACCACACTAAAACCAAGTTTGCAATAACGCGATATAGTCTCTGGCGTGCTGGCGACACGGTGTTCGCCAGCGCGAGATTCTTTGGCAATAAAGATTGAAGTCATTGGAGTGGGTATTTGCTAGAAATAGCGTGTCAATGCTACCCTAAGAATAACAATAAAGAAACATGCTATCCTCTATTAAATGGCAAACTTCAACCACCCCGCATTGGATACCTACCAACTGCTCGATAGCGGTAATGGCGAAAAACTCGAACGCTTCGGCGATTATATTTTGCGTCGTCCAGACCCGCAGGCGTTATGGCGCCCAGCGCTTGAAAGCAAGGATTGGCTGCAGGCAGACTATAAATTCGTGCGCGAATCTGATCGGGGCGGTAAGTGGGCGACTTCTGACAGAGCGCCTAAATCATGGAATATTAAGGTCAACGGCGCCACCTTAAGAATTGCACCGACGCCGTTTAAGCATGTCGGGCTATTCCCCGAGCAGGCGAGTAATTGGCAATGGGTCGCTGAGAAGCGCACCCAATTGCGCGAAATAAAAGAACCTAAATTATTAAATATGTTTGCCTACACCGGCGCGGCCTCAATTTTAGCCGCACAAGACGGGTGGCAAGTGACTCATGTTGATGCCGCGCGTCCGTCGCTTGACTGGGCTGCGCAAAATGCCGCACAGTCGGGCTTGAGCGACCACTGTATTCGCTGGATGTTTGACGATTGTCTTAAATTCGCCCAACGCGAAGTGCGGCGCGGTAATAAATATCACGGCATATTGTTAGACCCCCCACATTATGGGCGCGGACCAAAGGGCGAGAAGTGGCAGTTCGAAGAGCATATCGCGCCGTTGTTAGACGCTTGTCGTCAATTGTTATCACCCACCCAAAATAGCTTCGTAGTTATTTCAACTTATGCGATTGGTTATTCACCCTTAGCTTTTGAAAACATGTTGCGCGATTTCGGTGACGGCAAAGTAGAGTCGGGCGAATTGTGGCTGCCGCAAAAAGATAGTGAGCGCCGCTTACCTTGCGGTTTCTGCGCGCGCTTTTCACGATGAAACTAAATGTACTTTACGACGACAACCATGTGTTGGTGGTCGAGAAACCAGCGTGTATGCCGATTGTGCCGGATGACTCTGGCGACCAGTCTTTATTAGAAGTAGCCAAACAGTGGGTCAAAGAAAAATATCAAAAACCGGGCGCGGTGTTTTTGGGGGTAGTGCACCGACTAGATCGCCCCGTTTCAGGGGTAGTGGTTTTTGCACGGACATCGAAGGCGGCGGCGCGACTGAGTAAGGCGTGGAAAGAAAATAAAGTAGAGAAAATGTATGTGGGGGTTAGCAGTAACTCTGCGCCATCGAAAATTGGTAGTGACGGTGAATGGACGCAGTGGTTGTATAAAGACCGCAAAAAGAATCGGGTTAGCGTGAATAGATGTGACGGCGCAAAAGAAGCGCGCACCGAATATCGGGTGGTGTATAGTGGCGATAATGGGTGCTTATTGCATTTATGGCCGATTACGGGGCGCTCACATCAATTACGGGTTGCATGTGCTACAAACGGTATGGTTTTGCTTGGTGACTTAAAATACGGCGCACGCAACCCCATGAAAGGTAAAGAGATAGGGTTATACGCGGCTAGCTTGAGTTTCCCGCACCCGACTAAGGACGAGACGGTGAAGATTGAGTTACCAGCGCCAGGGTGGGCGGTGGATGTGTTGTCAAAATAAGCAATAATATGCTGCAAAAAATATCTTGCGAGGGGGGCCACACTATAGTAGCTGCATGCCAAGAAAAACACTCTTTACCTTTGCTCTCACGGCAGCTCTTATTGTCTCTTGCAACGAAAATTCGAGTCCGATTGAGGCGTCAGTCGACGAAGAGTTAGCCGGCCTTATCCTAGACAACAATCTTGATGGCGATCCCCTTAATGGGGCGGTGCCGCCTGCCATCGGCAGCCCAATGGCCGACCTCGGCAAGCGACTGTTTTTTAGTAAATCTTTGGGTGGCGAAATGGACGCCTCTTGTGCAACTTGCCACCACCCAGTTCTTGGCGGCGGCGACGCTTTAGTTCTACCTGTTGGCGTGCATGCGATTGATGAGAATATGCTTGGCCCGGGGCGCCTCCACGATCCCGGAGCGCAGGGCTTTGACGGTGGACCAACCGTACCACGTAACTCACCTACGACATTTAATCTATTTCTGTGGCAACGCAGTGTATTCTGGGACGGTCGAATAGAAACTGTTGACGGAGGTATCTTCACCCCCGATAGTGCTGGCTACCCCACCCCCGACCCTCTTGCCGGCAGCACCTTGTCAGAATCCCAAGCACGTTTCCCAGTTACTTCAGGAGAAGAAATGCGCGCGTTTGTATTTGAAGACGGTAATGCGAACGAAGATGTTCGTAGCCACTTGGCTGCACGTATCGGCAATAACGGTATTGGCGCCGGCGAAATCACCGACAACTGGCTGCCATTATTCCAGACAGCATTTGAAGATCCAATGGGCACTGCTGTCGATCTTATTACCTTCCCTAATATAGTCGAGGCGATAGGTTTTTATGAGGATAGTCAGGTATTCATCAATACCCCATGGAGAAATTACATCGAAGGAAACGAAGACGCCATCTCTGATGCGGCCAAACGTGGAGCACTCTTGTTCTACAACTCGCCAGCTAAGGGCGGCATGTCATGCGTGAATTGTCACAGCGGCGATTTCTTCACAGATGAAGACTTTCACTTAGCGGCGTTCCCTCAAGTTGGTCGCGGTAAAGGCGACTCCGTTGACGGGTCGAACAACAGTGCAGACTTTGGTCGTCAGCGGGTTACCGGGATACTCGCAGATCGTTACGCCTTTCGTACACCATCATTGCTGAATGTTGCTGCCACGGGTCCATGGACTCACGCGGGAGCCATGGAAGATTTGTCTTCTTTGGTGCGCTATCACGCCAACCCAGAAGCTGAGTTTTTTTCTTTTTCTTTTGCAAATTTACCCGTCGGCACCCAAATCACCGACAGTTTTGAAAATACCAGTGATGTTATGTTTGAACTAGCAAAGCAACGCGCCGCCAACTCTACATTATTAGCCCCAAACCGTAGCCTCAGTGATAGCGAAGTGGCCGACATAGTGGCATTTTTGAGCGCTTTGACAGACCCTCGTGTTCTTGACCCTGTGGCACTAGAGCCATGGATCGGGCGGAATGACGGAACTTTCACGGACAGCAACTTGCTTGACGCGCACGACGGCAACCTAAATCAGTTATAGCCAAGCGCGTGGCTGCTTGTAAGTAGGACGCCCCCGAGTGGAGCGAGTGCAGCACGTGATTGTGCCGTAGCACTAAATAACGCTCAAAAGCTCATCCCCACAACCTTATGTTTCCATGTATATTAGGATTACGCAATTTTGTGCGTACCCCCATGCTCTTATAGTAACATGAAAAAATACATTCTTACATTGTCGATTGCCGTAGCAGTTCTAACTTCCGCACAGGCCCAAACTTTACAAATCGATCCTATATACGTCGGGGGTACCGCCACCTTTGAAGTGCAAAATGGCAGCCCAGCTGCTCTAGCGATACTGGGGTATTCACTAGTGGGTAGTGGTCCATATTCGCTAAGCAACGGCCTTGTTTTGGATTTAAGCATGCCGATTAAAACCCTGAATCCAATGACTCTCGACTCACTTGGTAACGGCAGCATTGGTCCGCTTCCGGTACCTAGCAATGCTATTGCAGGCCTGCAGGTTTGGTTCCAAGCAGTGCATATAGACTTACAAGCCAATCCTTCTTTAACAACTACGAACATGGTGCCCATAACATTGCAGATTATGCCACCGCCACCTGCGGTCGACATGGTGTCTGTCCCTGGTGGTACATTTGAGATGGGTGATCATGCCGGCGCAGGGGCATCAAGCGAACACCCTGTCCATACTGTTAGCTTAGATGCTTTTGAAATAGACAAGTATGAAGTGAGCAACGCCAAGTTCGTGAATTACTTGAATAACTCTAGTGTTTCAGTGAGTGGCACTAGCATCTATCAGCTCGGAGGCGCTGGACACCTAATAGGCGAATTAAGAAGTGGACTAAACTACAACGGAGTTTTGTTTGGCGTGGATGCAGGCAAGGACTACCATCCAGCTGTATATATGACATGGTACGGCGCCACGCTTTATTGCAACTACCTCAGCACGGTTAATGGTCGCACACCCTGTTACAACGAAACCACTTTCGCTTGTGATTTTACCGTTGACGGTTTTAGATTACCGACCGAAGCCGAATGGGAATACGCCAGCCGTGGTGGTGAGCATAATCCGTATTTTCAATATCCTTGGGGTAGCGATTCCATAACAACTAGCGATGCGAACTACTGGGACAGCGGATTCGGTGCCACGGTAACCGTTGGTAGCTATTACGCCAATGGCTATGGTCTTTACGACATGGCTGGCAATGTCTACGAGTGGTGTCACGACTGGGGTGATCTTAACTACTACGCGAACTCGCCACCCACCAACCCGGTGGGTCCAAGTAGCGGGTCGGGTCGTATCATTCGTGGTGGCGGCTGGGGTGAAGCGGCTATCCGTTTGCGTTGTGCTTTTCGCATCAACTCTACCCCGATTGGCCATCGCGGCACATTAGGGTTTAGGGCCGTTACAGCTCAATAATTGAGTTCTACCCCCAACGCAGCGCGTGCAGTAAGAGCTTGTGCCGCAGTGATAACAATTAACGAATAACTCAGAGTTATTACCACGTTTAATGAACACACTAACACATTAAATGCGCGAAGTGGGCGGTTCGGCGGCGCCAATAACCACTAATGTGGTAGACTAGCCATATGCAATATACTGCTATAATTCTTGCTATAGCAGCTTTTTTCAATAGCAACCAACCTAACTTATGAAAAATTTCCTCCTAACTCTTTTCCTCGCGGCGATCGCAGCGCCCGCCATTTCAGCTCAAATTCTGCAAGTAGATCCTATTTATGCAAACGGTGCAGCGACATTTGAAATCCGAGGCGGTACTCCAAACGCAAAGTCAGTGTTGCTCGCTTCCTTACACGGGCCAGGGCCGATTGGCTCGCTAGGAGTAGTGATTGACCTCACTCCACCTCTTAAGCAATTTCCAATGACTACAGTTGACTCACTTGGTTATTCGTATAACACGGTGTCATACAA
>JAPYTC010000106.1 GCA_029941685.1 Planctomycetota bacterium
GGCATTAGCTACGCTTGTTAAACCTCACGGTCGAATGCAACAATTGCGCGTCGGCAATGTCGACTTTATAGACGACGCTTACAATGCTAATCCAACGTCTATGTTGGCTGCGCTGCAGGCGCTGTCAGAGTTACCCTGCCTTGGTAAACGAGTTGCGGTTCTCGGTTCGATGTTAGAGTTAGGCGAGCAGCAACAGCAATTGCACGCTCAAATAGGCCGCTCCCTAGACGAATTCGATATTGACCAAGTGATTTGTGTTGGTGAGTTGGCGAGTACCATCGCCGGCTCCGCTCCTCATCAGATCAAGACTATTTGCGTCCCAGATTGTGATGCTGCAGCAAGTTTGTTGGCAGAAAACTGCCACGACAACGATTTAGTATTACTCAAAGCCTCGCGCGCCGATGGTCTCGAGCGCATCCTTCTAAAATTCGAACGACTGATCTCCATCCCTGCAACATGATTCACTGGTTAATCCCGTACCTTTCAGATTTTTTCAGCCCATTCGCTGCCTTTAATTACATTGGTGTGCGTGCTGGCGCCGCTTTCATCTTTTCTTTTGCAGTAGCTTTATGGATAGGCAAGCCGTTGATTAAGCGTTTGCGTGAAAGCAAGGTCGGGGAGCGTGCCGACGATTCCGATTGCGATGAAGTTGCTGCGGCCTATCGTGCAGCGAATAAAAATGGCACACCGACAATGGGCGGCGTGTTTTGGTTGGCAGCGGTATTAATAAGCACCATGGTCTTTGGCCGCATCGACGAGCCACTCGTCTTAATTGGAATGGTGTTGATGGTCGGTATGGGCACAATAGGTTTCTTCGACGACCAAGTTAAAGCTAATCCAGATGACGAGCGTGGTGGGTTATCTCGTACCGCCAAGATGTTGCCAACACTGTTTCTTACATTATTGATTGTCGGATTGTTGTGGCGTTTAGGCGACGAATCAAGTGCCTACCCCCAATTGCGCAATATCTTTTTACCGGTGTTTAAAGACTGGGTGATAGGACCAGAAATGGGAGTGGTTGCGCTGGCAATAATCTTCTTTGTGATTCAAACCGTGTGCATCCTTGGCTTTAGTCATGCCGCCAATGTCACTGACGGTCTAGACGGACTCGCTGTCGGTTCAGCCGTGCCGGTGTTGGCAGCGATGGGCTTAAGCACCTACTTCGTGGGTCATGTCGGTTATGCCAGTTATTTGCACTTGCCGTTTATACCGGGCTCTGGCGAAGTCACCGTTTTGGTTGCCGCCACTCTTGGCGCTAGCTTGGGCTTTTTGTGGTTTAACTCTTCGCCAGCCTTAATCTTTCTAGGTGATAGTGGATCACTGCCACTTGGTGCTGCAATGGCATATTTCGCGATTGTTTCCAAGCAAGAAATATTGCTCATCTTGATCGGCGGAGTTTTCACCGTTGAAGTCGCTACGAGCTTGCTGCAAATACTTTGCTTCAAACTTTTTAAATGGCGTCCGTTTCGAAAGGCACCGATACATCACGTTTGGCAGCTCGCAAAGATGCCAGAGGCTCGTATCGTCGCCAGATTTTGGATAGTCTCCGCGTTGTGCGCTAGCCTCGGGTTGCTTCTCATTAAGTTGCGTTAATCTTTTTATGTCCGCTTCCAAAAAATTCATGCCGGCCACAGTGGCATTGTTTTCGTGCGTAGGAGCGTTGGCAGTTTTGGGACTATTGGTCGCTGTTTCCGCAGCACCTCCTGGTGATGCTGGCGCGGTGTTGATGCGCCACGGCTTGTTCTTAGCTGCTGCGGCATTGGCTTTTGCCGTCGGACTTAAGTTGAATCCACAGCACGTTCGCAACTATAGTTTGCATGCCAGTGTTGTGTTATGGGTGTTGCTGTTTTTAATGTTGTTCACCAGTATTGGCCACACTGCAAATGCAGCAACACGTTGGATTCAAATCGGGCCAGTATCGTTGCAGCCTTCGTTGTTTCTACAGGTATTGTGGCCCATAATGCTGTCGTCGTGGATTGCAAAAGACCCCTTACGTGTTAAGTCAATTGTGCCTATCTTGAAAATGATCGGTGTGTTCTTTTTGTTAATGCTGCCAGTATTGTTGCAGCCGGACTTTGGCTCAGTAGTGATTCTTATCGTGGTTTCCGGATGCGTCATGCTGTTTGCTGGTTTGCCGTGGCGAGTATTATTGATTGCAATTCCTTTTTTTGCAATCGTTGCCGCAATCGTTGTTTTCTCTTTCGACCATGTCTTGTCACGTATCGATAGCTGGTCAGGAGGAATGCCAGAACAAGTTTTACGTGCCCACGACGCCTTCCGCTATGGTGGTTGGTTTGGTGCAGGGCCCGGAAACGGTGTACTCAAATTTGGCTACATTCCCGAAAGTACCACAGACTTCGTATTGGCTTTAATCGCTGAAGAATGGGGGATGGCGGGTGTGCTAATCGTGTGGTGCTTATTCTTGGCCTTGACTTTTTTTGGCCTGCGCGTCGCCCGGCAATGCAGTCACCGTTACGGTATATTGTTAATGGGTGCGACGACAGTCGTTATTTCATTTCAAGCTGCATACAACATGGCAATGGTGGTAGGTGCCTTACCTGTAAAAGGGTTGCCGCTACCTTTCGTTAGCCGTGGAGGCACATCTTTAATGGCTTTGTCCCTGCTCTTGGGCATCGCAATTAACTCTACGCGTAGTCGCATCCGCACTCAATCCTCACCCTTTGGTATCAAATGAACAAATTCACCCAAAATGCAATTTACGGCTTCTTTGCGCTTTTCGTAATAGCCACCCTTGGTTTATATTTTGGCTCGGGAAAGTCCGATCCTGCTCATGCTGAACCTTCAGCTGTTATCGTTCAGCCGAGTGATTTAGACGCTGTGCGTTTGTTGCCGAAAGAGCAGCGGATGCAATATATTAAGCCTAGTAGTTTTAATCAAGGTGGGGCTGCAGCGGCCAAGTCAGCCTCAGCCGTGCCTCCGCGGCCGGTGTCGATGCCCGCGACTTATTCCGACGACTTACGGATTGTCGTCGTGCGTCAAGGTGAAACTTTAAGTATGATTGCTTTGCGCGAGCTTGGCGACAGCAATCGCTACAAAGACATTATGCGCTGGAATAACATCACAGATGCAAGCACAGTTCCGGTAGGACTGCAGTTGCAGATTAAGCTTGAACAACCCCAGCTTAGTGACCCAATGGTGTCTGCTGCAACTACTGAACAAAGTTACGTCGTGCAGCCCGGAGACTTTCTAGGTAAGATTTCGCAAAAGTTTTACGGCACCAGTAAGAATGTCGACATGATTCTTAAGGCAAATAATCTGAAGAATGCAAATAGCATCCGCGTCGGTCAACTCTTGATTATTCCTGCCAAATAATGCGCGTTGCGTTCATCGGCGGTGGCACGGGCGGCCATTTGACTCCGGCAATCGGAATCGCAGAAAAGCTAATCGCTCGCGGCCATCAAGTAGAATTTTGGTTAAGCGGACGCCAGGTCGAGTTGAATTACATAAAAGACACCATCCCGCATCGCAGTCTAGGGATCGATGGCTCTCGACTACCACGCTATTTGGCCGCTATCAAGTCATTGCCACTGGTGCGCAAGTATTGTCGCGCATTTAACCCAGATTTATTGGTTAGCCTCGGAGGTTACGGAGGCGCCACTGCTTTGGCTTCACTGCCGCGACCGATTGTTTGCCTTGAGGGTAACGTTGTAGTTGGCAAGTCAGTGCGACTCGTAAGCAAATTTGCAAAACGTGTTTTGGTGATGTTCGAAAAAACCGCTACAGATGTACCACGCGCAACGGTGATAGGTCCTGTTTCGCGAAGTGCCACCGTGCAGCCATCTCGCGAACAAGCCTGTCAGCAATTCGGATTTAATCCTGCTCAGCCTGTACTTCTAACCATGGGTGGCTCTCAGGGTGCAGTGAGCTTAAATTCGGTGGTGATTGAAATGCTGCCAGAGTTAAAGCGCCTTGGTTGGCAGTTGCTCTGTTTGTGTGGTGCCAACAATAGTCAGCCCGTACAGCAAGCGGTAGACGGCAGTGGCGTGAACGCGCTAGTGCTTGAACATTGCTCCGAGATGGGCGCTGCTTACGCTACCGCAGACTTCATGTTGAGCCGCGGTGGCGCCTCAACATTGGCAGAGGTATGGCTGACACAAACTCCGACAATGGTGATGCCGTACCTGCACAAAGATCGCCAGCAGCAATTAAACGCCGAACAATTAGCGCCGGGCGTCCAGATTTTTGATGGCTCTGCAGACGGTCGCCGCCAGTTGGTAGAGTTGCTCGCTAGTGACGAACTTCGTGAAAAGATGCGTATGTCGCTGCACCATTCTTTGGTGGGTGATGGCCGTGAAATTGCTTGTGATACCCTAGAAGAAATCGTTGCCCAAAAAGCATAAACTATAGCAATGCAAACACCAACCTTGAGTGTCGGCCTCGACAAACTCGCCTTGCAAAATGGCAAGGTGGTGGTTTTCGTTGGTGTTGGTGGTTGTGGTATGCGTGGCTTGGCAACGTTTTTTCTACAAGCCGGATGGCAGGTGCACGGCTGCGACTCTAAACCTCTAGCCGCCAATGATAAGTTGTTTGAGCTTGGTCTAAAGTGGTGCCAGGCTGATGATGTGCCGTGTGCTTCTTGGGTTGTCCGTTCTGCTGCTGTGCCTGACAGCGATTCGGTGTTTGCTCAATGTGTCACTGCGACAGCGCGCCCATGTCTGTACGCTGAATTCCTCGGCGAGATATCTAAAATCCGTAACGTCATTGCCGTCGCTGGTACGCATGGTAAAACGACTTGTACTTCATGGATTGCCTACGGTTTGCGTCAAGCGGGTATCCATGTAGGGTATTTAGTGGGTGCTGAAGTAGAGCAGCTGGGTTCATCATCCGACTGGGGTGACCCAAGTTTGCCATTGATTGTCGAGTCATGCGAATATGCTCGATCTTTTCATTACCTGCGCCCGCACAAAGTGGCGTTGATTAACGTTGCCGCCGAGCATCCTGATACCTATCCAGGTGGGCTGCCTGAAGTTGTCGAATCATTCGCTACGTTTATCGCAAACACTTCGCCCGAAGGTGCCGTATTCGCTGGCCCTGAAGCGCCAGAGAAGTTGCAGCAACACACCGATGCAAGTTGGTTGCCATCGCCATCTTTGAGTGAAAATGTTGATGTCGGTTTATTTGGCAAGCACAATCGCAGTAATGCAGCCCTGGTGGCTGCGGTGTTGCACGATTTCCGATTGACTGACCAGCAAATCAAACATGCGTTATCGACGTTCAAAGGCGCCGCGCGCCGTTTAGAATTCTTGAAAGATTTACATTTGGATGCGGGCGGTAGTATCAAGCTCGTAAGCGATTACGCGCACCATCCAACCGAAGTTTCCGCTACCATTAACGCAGCGAAAGAGCGCTGGCCTCAAGCGAAAATCAATGTGGTGTTTCAACCACATCAAGCCCAGCGCTTTCAAGATTATCGCGACTTATATGCCGCGTGTCTTGACGAAGCCGACATGGTTGCGTTGTTACCAATATTCCGTGCTCGCGATGTAGCGTCATGCACCGCAAACTCTAAAGATTTGTTGCCAGATCTTGACGCGCGCCACCCTCAACGCCAGCATCATTTTTGTGAAGAAATAGAAGAAAGTATTAGCTGGACGCTGTCCAATTCAACATCGGGCGCCGTAGTCCTTTGTCTAGGCGCAGGAGACATCGATGGATACATCCGAAAAGTACGCTGAATTCGGGCCAATGCGCTGCGCTGTGGCGCTCAGTGATTACACTACATTGCGCGTTGGTGGTCCTGCTGCAATGTTCTTCGAGCCTCAAAAGCCTGAGCATCTTGCCGGTTTACTTACCGAGCTTGAGAAAGACTCTATCGGCTGGCGCATGCTTGGTGCAGGCGCCAACTCTGTCCCTAGCGATGACGGTTTCGACGGGGCGGTTATTCATACCGGCAATATGCGTCGAATTTTTCAGGACGGCAACGGTTTCCGCGTGTGGTCTGGTGCAACTTTGCCATCTTTAATTCGTGCTGCATACGAGTTGCAATTGTCAGGCTTCGAAAACCTGATTGGCGTCCCCGGCCAGCTTGGTGGTGCGTTGGCGATGAATGCCGGCAGTGCCGATTGGGGTATTTGGGACATCGTCGAAAACGTGACTTTGTGGGTTCCCGGAAAAGGTGATCACTTAAAAATAGAAGAGCACACTCGCGAATCAATTATGCCCCAATATCGCGATGGTAATTTGCAGGGCAAGGTAGTGCTCGAGGCTCTGCTTAATTTGACGAAGTCGTCAAAGCCACAGATTAAGCATTCTCAAGAGCAGTTGTTGGTCGCAAAAAACAAATCGCAACCCGTGACTGTTCCTAGTGCTGGTTGTGCATTTAAAAATCCTGCCGGAGACTCTGCTGGTCGACTGATCGACAGTTGCGGGCTGAAAGGTACCCGCATCGGCAACGCCGAGGTCTCTGAAAAACACGCTAATTTTATTATTAATCGTGGTGGTGCTTCGGCGGCTGACATCGTCGCACTGTTGAGTAA
>JAPYTC010000107.1 GCA_029941685.1 Planctomycetota bacterium
GGATAAGCGCTACTGCACAATCGTTTAGTTGGGCGGTGGCAGTAGTTAAGGTTTCGCCATCAGCGCATGTTGCCCAAGTGGCTACTTTCTGCGCGCCGCATAACTCAAAAAACTCGTCGGTGTCTACTCCTTCGAAAACTGGCAAGCGAAAGTTAGTGCCCGCTGCACCACGCACCGCCCGCGGGTGCCATGGCGACACGGAACCTTTTGTCGCTAAAACAAATTCTGCGCCCATGCCGGCAGCAATTCTAGTCAGAGCACCAAGGTTGCCGGGATCTTGCACACCAGCAGCAATCATACACCATTGACCTGCTTGCAAATTACTGACAGCCTTGCGCCAATCCGAGACTGGACGTTTAACCCAGGCCATAATGTCAGGAGCGCTGTCTAGTCGGCTAACCTCAGCCATCAATTTATGTTGGCAACGCTGAATGTCAAAGGGCGCATCATTTAATTCAAAATCACATTGGTCGCTGACTAAAATCCATGAAATTTCTGCGTCGGTGGCGAGTGCCTCATTCACCAAATGCGCACCTTCAAGCACGGTATATTCGCGGAGCTTACCACTGCGCAAAGCCTTAATTGATTTAAGCTTGGCGTTTTGCGGTGACTGGATGACGTCCTCATCTAACATGTGCTTATTGTACTCGTGCTAGAATAGTGGCGCATGACAAACACCGACCTCCCTAGCGCGCCGCAGCCATTCGTTACACGAGTGGACGCCCGCCAATGCGAGGTGATGGTCGACGGCGAAATCATTAGTGCGTTGTTGCGTGGTAAGTTATTCGAGAATCTCGGTGACGATAAAAATCCGGTTACGGTTGGCGACTACGTTGAAGTTAGCCGCGAAGGTAACGATTGGGCCATCGACCGCGTGCTTGAGCGGCGTAACACTTTTGCGCGACGTGTTGCTGGCGAAGAATCTGATCGGCGGCAATTACTTGCAGCTAATGTCGATCAGGTAGTCATCGTCAACTCAGTGGGCATTCCTCCGTTTTCATCGATGGTGGCCGACCGCATTTTGGTGGCATGTAGTTTTGCAAATATCCCGACGGTGTTGGTACTGAATAAAGCCGACAAAGGTAAACGCGGTAAGATGAAAAGGATTGTCAAAAGTTACACCGACAGTGGCACGCAGATGATTATCACTTCGGCGGTCGATGGAACCGGCGTTGAAGAATTGCGCGATATTCTCGCCAACAAAACGAGTGTGCTTTACGGTTTAAGTGGGGTCGGAAAATCGACTTTAATGAATCGCCTCGACGACCGACTCGAAATTAAAACGCGCGAAGTTAGCGGTTCGCTGCGTTCAGGGCGCCACACCACGACTCACTCGCAGTGGTATCCAATAACTAGCGGCGGCGCAGTTATTGACACACCTGGCGTCCGTAAATTTCGTCCATTTGGGATTCCTCCAAACGATTTGCGCATCCACTTCGCCGATTTGCATATATTCGGCAAAGACTGCGTTTACGATGATTGCACTCACCGCGAAGAACCCGAATGTAAAGTACTGAGCGCGCTACAAGACGATAAAATCGCTGCATCACGTTACCGTTCGTACATTGCCATCCTCGAAGAACTCGAAGAGAAATACGGTGGCACGGGGCGCATTGTCGAAAAAACTGGCCCCGACCACAAAGCGCGCAGATAACGACCTGGCGAGTTAATCGTTAACTGAGTCTAGTAGCCGCTCAATCACTTCGCCTAACAAGGTGTCGGGCGTACTTGCGCCAGCAGAAAAAGCCACCGTCAAGGGTCGCGTGGACGGCACCCAGTCGTCACGCCGCAGGATTTCACCTGATGTGCGATGGCGGTATTCAAGTTGCTCGCCTAAACAATGCGGGCCCTCAATATGAAATGCTGGTACGCCAAGTCGGTGCCCTACTCGTGCAAGATTTTTGGTGTTCGACGAATCGTATCCGCCAACCACTAAATACAAATCGGGTTGTTGTTCGGCAACCGCCGATGCTGCGTCTTGGTTGTCTTGCGTCGCGCGGCAAATGGTATCGAAGTCACGGAAGTTTGACTCGAGAGAAGCTTGGTCATCACGGTTGACCAAAGCTAGGCGTAGTCGTTCGCCAATCGCGCGCGACTCGCTGGCTAACATTGTGGTTTGATTGATTACGCCCAACCGTATCATGTGCAACTCAAAATCAAAACCCGGTGAAAATGAACCACTGCGCAAGGAGCCGACTAGTTCTTCGGCACTGGCTTCGCCTTCGATAAACGCCGACAAGCACTCCGCTTCTTGAATCGAATAAACCACCACGTAATGACCGCCCTCGGACAATATCAACGAACATGTCGCCTCGGTTTCTTCGTGCCCTACAGTGCCATGAATCACCGTAGTGAATCCTTCTTTCACATACTTCAATGTACGTTTATGCGGCTTAATCACCCACGGGCAAGTAGTATCTACAATCGTTACCCCCCGCGAGCGCAAATGATTCATGTCTTCGACAGTCGCACTAAACGCTGGCACAATGACCACATCGTTTTCGCACAAATTGTCCCACGCACCAGCTTGCGAAAACTCGCCACGCAAAAAGCCAATGCCCTGTTCGCGCAAATCAGCATTAACTCGAGGATTATGAATGATTGAAGCAATCAACCACATCGGCCTCCCCACATATTCAGAACGCGCTTCTTGCACCATCGACAATGCGCGATCTACACCCCAGCAAAAGCCCAAACTTTTAGGAATCAGCACTGTGACATCGCCAAATGTTTTAGAGCCGAGCTCACGTAGTTCTTCAACTAACTCGCTACGGTAACTTTGACGAACTAAACTAGGATCGAATTGCTTGGACATCGGTGGATGAAATTGTTTTATTGCGTAACGCACCGACCAAGTAAGTCGAGCCAGTAACCAATAGTGGCTGCTCACCTTCTGGAAAGTCAACTACCGTCAGTACCTCAGCGTTAAACGCAGGCGCTATTTTATCGGCGCGAGCCGAACGCGGATGGCTTCCGGCTGGGCAACAGTACCAACTTTCGGCATGGCCATCAATATCCGCCACTTCAACTAATGCAACGCCCAAAGATTCAGCATCTTTGTCGTCGCGTAAAGCCATCAACACCGCTCGTTCCTCATCTTTGAACATCGCTCTGAAGCAACGTAAGGTTTCGGTCAAAGATTGCTCTGAATGCGCGACATCGAATACCACCGCGCGTCCTGCGCTGGAGTAACGCAATTCAAAACGCCCTGGAATGTTCAAATCCGACAACATCGCAACTCGCAGTAAATGTGCAGCAACAATATAGTCGCCACCCAATGACTCGAGCACCGCAACTGCCAATGCACGATTACTCGCAGCAAATTTTGGCAACTCAGGAGCCGTCAGCTCGCCACGCGGACCAATTCTCAATTCGTCGCCCAAAGAGTTCGCAATTTGATGAAGCACCAACTTGGCCTCAGATTCGATGGTCGCCGCGCACCACAACTGAGTATTAGATTTGTAAACACCGCCCTTTTCTTTGGCGATCTCAACCAAAGTGTCGCCCAACACATCCGTATGCTCTAATTCAAGCGCAGTAATTACCGCAGCAAGCGGCTGCAGCACATTAGTCGAATCAAAGCGTCCACCTAAACCAGTTTCGATAATCATGCAATCGAGTTGCTGCTGCGCAAATAATTGAAATGCGGTTGCCGTTAACAAATCAAAAAAAGTTGCGTCATCGCTAGCAACATCTAACACCGCTTGCATCGCCACACACAAATCATCATCGCTAGCGAACTCACTATTTATCTGCACACGCTCACGCCAATCCGTTAAATGAGGTGACGTATACAAACCGACGTTCTTGCCTGATTGTTGCAACGCCCAACTCAAATAATAAGCAACGCTGCCCTTACCCTTCGATCCCGCAACATGAATCGCCGGCACCTGCAAATTCGGGTCTCCCAATGCCGACATCATTGCCGTCATCGATTGCAAACTGAAACGAGCAGCGCGCGGACGACGGCACTGCTCATAATCTGTTCTTGAGCATAACTCGTTGAAGATGTGACCTAGTTTAGTCATACATTAATTGTAATGCGCTAGACCGTTTGATGTAGCGACTACATTTGACGGCACTAACACGCCGTTCAATTTCAAGGCCTGAGTGTAAACCACATTCGGCAAGACCACTGGTGGGATAGTTACACTAATGGCACCCGATGCACCTAGGCTCAACGGATTATTCAGCAAGAAATGGTGGTTAATCAACAAACTTGCCGTGCCATTGGCCACAATCGGCAGATCGGCTTGGTGTGCGGAAACGAGCATGCCGTAGGTGGCTGCAGGATCTACATTGTCAACCGCCCATGAGGCCACTGCTCCTGAACGAATCGGAGTTAGTGCGTTAAAACGAACCGTGTCGTTAGCTAAAGGTGACGCAGAGTAATAAGCTTGAGTGTCGACAACGTTACCGAATAACCGCATTGAAAAATTACCCGCTGCCGCTGTTAGAACTCCTTGATATTCACTGCCATGCGGTTGCGATAAATCGTAAAATTCAAAACTAGGACGCGTGCCGTAACCTTGTGGTCCGTTAGTGTTCGGCAACAACAGACCTGTTGTTGCATTTTGAATAAGCCACTGCAACGACCAACCAAATGCATCAACACTGCCCAAGGCTTGCTCTTGTGGTAAAGTACATTCGAAGCCGCCACTTAAATCGAGCGAAACTGACCAACAGCTTAGTGTGCCAGTAAATGAACCCGGCAAACCGGCCAAACCATAAACGCAGGCTTCGCCACGATTACTTTGATCAACCCATCCGCTGGGGCCGCTGTTGAAAATATTGTCGACATAAAAACGTAATTCGCAATCAACTTGGTTGGCAGTCGTGCAGTATTCAAAAACCATACCATTGACCTGCTCTTCGCCGAGCGAGCCGCGATTAACAAATGCGCCATCATCGACCAATTCGTAAGTACTCGCTACCGGCATATAGTAGTAGGCAGCAGCCAATGAACCATCGAAAATCGTGTCTGGCCCCGAACGGTAATCATTTTGCGTCCGCTCGAAACCCGTATCAAAACGGTAAACGCCATGCTCAATATTAGCTGTAATGGCAGGTGCGGTTTGGGCACAGCAAAGCATAGTTAGTGAGAAAATATTCATCACAATAGTTTAGCAAAAGATTGGTTTTTGGCGTGCACCTAGCGTCGTGCATTTCGACGCATCATCGCCATCATACGCTGATGCAACTTAATATCGACCGCTGGCTGGCCGGCAACTGTTTGCCCCGGCTTAACTTCGCTCATGACGGCTGCCCGTGCGGCTATTTTTGCGCCAGCGCCGACATGTAAGTGACCTGCTGCGCCTGACTTACCGGCGAACATTGCGCCATCTCCAATACAAGCAGAGCCGCTAATGCCTACTTGACCGCACATGATCACAAAACGCCCGATCTTACTATTGTGCCCGATTTGCACTTGGTTATCAAAAATGCAGCCGTCGCCGATTTCTGTGGGCTCGAAGGTGCCGGCATCGATACAGCAATTAGCACCAATTTCAACGCCGCGGCCAATACGCACGCCACCAATTTGCGGCATGTGTTGATGTTGTTTGCCGTCCCAGTTGTAGCCGAAACCATCGGCGCCAATTGTGGTATTGGCTTGAATCACGCAGGCGTCACCGAGATGCACGTTATCGTAAAGAACTACACTTGCGTAAAGCACACAGTTTTCTCCGACAGTAGAGTTTTTGCCAATCACACATTGCGGACCAATATATGCGCTAGCCGCGACTTGAGCGCCATCTTCAATTACTGCGGACGGATGGATACCAGCGGCATACTGCGCGCGACGGCATTGCCAAAACTGCGCCATGATAGTGGCTGCCAAAGATGGATTGTCGACTTTAATGTGACAGTGCGTAGGTGCAGGACAATTTGCGTCGACCAACAACAAGCCGGCTGTAGAATCACGCATCGCTTGAAAATCTTGGTCACTCGGATGCTGCCCCATTTCATTCGGCGTCGACATAAAAAACGCCACTTCATTTGCTTGGGCATTTTTTATACCTTGCACTTGGCTAAATTGAACATCGCTATCACCAACCAATTCGCCACCAAGCATACTAGCGATTTCAGTAGCAGTAAGTGTTTTGGCAGAAGCAGGCGCGGAGGTCATGGTTATAGTTTACAGGGTGTAGGCGTATTTGATAACCATCAAATATCCGGTCAACATCATTAAACCGATTAAAGCGTGAATCGAGCGCGGGGTTGGAATGCGCAGTTTAAGCAGCAGCAGCGGTGCAATAAGCAGTAATGTCGCGCCTAAGTTAACAAACAACATAAAC
>JAPYTC010000108.1 GCA_029941685.1 Planctomycetota bacterium
AGACGAAGTGTGGCTCATTGCCGTAACAGTTACGAATGCTCGGTAATATTTCACTCGCTTTAAGTCGTGACTTTGCAGTTGCAGCCAATACCGTTTGCTTGTCGGCGGCATACTGCTGCTCAGCTAGCGAAACCAGCTCGCGGTGAATGCTGAGCGATTCGTCAGCCGAATCGGCAAATGTAAACAAGCCATGGTGGTGCAGTAGCACGCCATCGACATCGGGGTTTGCATCAACTAAGTCCGCCACCGCTTTTGATAGTGGGAATCCGGGCATAACGTAATGCAGATATGCAACTCGCGAACCAAATATTTTGTTGCATAGCTCTACACCATTTTCGCGGTTACTCAAAGCGAGAATCGCGTCGGCATGGCTGTGGTCAATAAAGGTGTGTGGTAAAAAAGCGTGTAGCAAAGTTTCTACCGACGGGCTTGGTCCTTTAGGATCGAGCATGCAGCGCCGTACTTCGCGAACCATTTCTTCATCAGTCATGCTTTCGACTTCGCGTAATTTGCGCAGCTGTTGTAAGTCTAATGCCGGCAGGCCTGGCGCCTCGATGCTGCCGAGGTCCCAGCCTGATCCTTTTACCCACATTACTTCAACGTCTTCGCCAAGTAAATTTTTAACAGTTCCCTTAGCTGATGTATTTCCTCCACCATGCAGAACGTAATCAGGATTCGAGCCAAGCTCGCGTGATGTGCGAACGCGCTCAATTAAAGTAGGATGGGTGGGCGAGGGCGTCATTGGAATCAAATATACCGTAGCTGTGCAGCTGCACTAATAAAACGATGCCAATGATGTTAAGAATGCTATCATGGCAATCACGAAATTATTCTGCAATCAAGACGCCGCGCATTCTTGACCAATGTCCTGGGAAAGTGCAGACAAAGACGTATTCGCCAGGCTGGTCTGGCACTGTAAACTCTAGGATGAAATATTCGCCCGTATTTATCAATGGTGTCGCGGCAATGAGTTGATTATGCTCGGGGATGAAATTTTTAGCGAAGCCCTCGGCGCCCATTGCTTCGGCTGCTTTACCAATCGCTTCAGCAGAACCCGGCATGCCGAACACCAAGTTGTGTGGCATGTAGTCTTGGTTATGAAACCAAATTTTAACTTTTTCACCAGCCTTAACTTTTATTTTATTAACGTCGTAAGCCATTTGCTCAACCACGGTGCCAATCACAATTGCATCAGCATCAGGCGTCACCATCTCGACGCGCTCTGCCTCAATGTCAACCAGAGTTGATCTGTTGTTGTCCCAAAATTGTTTAACTGTTGCTGCGGCAATGCGCGCGTGCGGTTCTGGTGAGTTGAGTAGGCTATCTAACAATGATAAGTTTTTAACGTTGTGTGACTGAAATAACCATAAACCCTCGAGTAAGGCGTGCGCATCATCGGCGATGGTGTGGTCAAATTGATGCAGCCATTGGCGTAGGGAAGCGATAACCTCTTCAGTATCGCGCGTTGAAAGTTCGGCGCGTGTGCGCTGTCGCACTCCGTTTACAGGGTTGAGTAGATTATTAAGTAGTATGTCAATCGGCTGGCCTACAACATCGACATGCTTAGACAGGGCACGGTCGGGGTAAGCGAAACGGTAAATGCGTCCGTGTTTGTGGTCGCGAGCTGGATCACGAACGTTGTGCTGCATGTGGCCGATGATGGCATTCGCCCAGTCAGAAACGTACATTGCACCGTCGTCACCAAATTCGATATCGGTAGGTCTGAAGTTCGGGTCAGCCGATGACATTAAGTTGCCTACATCGTCGCCGCTTACCTCGCCAGTTTGAGCATTGCGTTCAAGTGAGTATTGCTTTAATCCTAAAAACGCGATTGAATTTGCAATCAAGAAATTACCTTGCATCTCCTCAGGGAAATGCGCGCTAGACAAAATTGTTGAGCTCGGAACAGGGCGAACGGTGTGTTGTAACAACTTGCGCATTTTGAAATGACCGTCGCCAGTCGGACGCACTTGATAAGCCGCGCCACCAGTCGCGTCAGTCGCGTAGTGATAGCCCCATTCGTCGAAAGCAATGCCGTGCGGGTTAGGACTGTTGTGAGCGTGAAAACTAAATTCGTAAGTGCGCGGGTTGAAGCGGTACATGCCTGATGCGTGATCTTCTTGATTAGTCTGCCACGGGCTTTCGACATTTGAAACTAAGAAAACTCCGCGTTGGTAGTAAAGAAATCCATCAGGACCAATCGTTAAATTGTTAGCAGCGTGGTGGGTGTCGCCAGAATCAATGCCACTCAGCAATACGATACGCTCGTCGGCAACATCGTCGCCATCGGTGTCTTTCAAAAACAACAATTCAGGAGCCGAGGCAACCACGACGCCGCCGTTCCAGAATTCAAAGCCAGTGGGATTGTGCACGTAGGCAAAAGTGATACATTCATCAGCAACGCCATCGCGATTTTCATCCGGAAAAATCAACAAGCGGTCGTCCATTTTTTTGGACGGCTGCCATTTCGGGTAAGTCGTCCAGGCGGCGGCCCATAGTCTGCCACTAGGATCAACTCCGAGTTGCACGGGGTTGGCGAGTTCGGAAAACATTTCTTCAGAAGCGAAGAGGTTGGCTTGTAAATTCCCTTTTAATGTGAATTTGTCGATGCCGTCTTCGCCGCTGATGTAATCGTTCGAGCCGAGCTTGCTAACACCGCCCTGAAGTTGTGGTTTTTCGAGGTTACTGATGACTTCGATGTCGTCGGGCATGTTTGAATCATCGGCAGTTATTGTTTTGCCGTTGGCCGCCGCCCAAATAACTTTATCGCGGTTGGCAGTGGTTACATCGAGTTGGGTGAGTTCATGTTGCAGAACGACTGCGTTTGTTTGCCCGTCGGTAAACGATAAAGTTGAACGTGAGCCCCATACATCGTTGCCGTCGGTCGCGCGGTAACGGTTGAACCAATGCCAGTTTTTGTCGAGGACAGCATTGCGAACCGGAGTAACATTAGAGTTGGCCATATCTGGTTTGTCACCTAGCAATGACCACACCATTTCGGTACCGAGTTCATGACTGCCTTCAACTGTGGGGTGGATACCGTCTTGAGTGATGTAGGTGTCCGAGTTGTTGGCGAAGAGTCGTTGTGAAATTTCAAATAAATCAATTAAGCCACAGCCTGTGGTTTGTGCCGCGTTGCGGGTGGCTTGGGCATACGCCGCCAACCGCATATTGTTGTTGCGGCCGTTAGGTAAGTTAGGGTTGTTTAAGTTTTCGTGGGCAAGCGGTGAAACTAAAACGATACGCGGCGCAGATTTGCCGTTGTATTTTTTGCTGCGCGACTCGTTGACCCAATCGACTAATGATTGTTCGTAGCCGGTTGGGTCGCCATCAAATGATTCGTTGTAGCCGAACATCGCAATGATGACATCGGCTTTGGAAATTGTTAGATAGTCGTCGGCAGGTGTGAAGCCAGAATTGCGCGGACGATGATCGAGTCGATCACCGCTAAACCCGTGATTGCGAATGACCAGATTTTTGTCAGCCGATTCGATTTGTAAGTATGTCTCAAACCATCCATGGTGTTGCATGCGATCGGCAACTCCGCCACCGATTATTACGACGTGGTCGTTGTTGTCGAACTGTATTTGAGTGACGCGATGGGTGATGGGTGCTTTACCGCACGCTAGCAATATTACAGTTAGGGTCAGGAGCTTTTTCACTGAAACAAGTCTAGCGAAACTGCTATTATTTAGCGATGCTGTTATCAGTACTGTTAATGATGTCGCAATCTCCACAATGGTTGACTTACCAAGGTAATGCCGAGCAGGCGCCAGGCTTAGGTCAACGCGTCGTGTTTGTTGCCGGCGATGAAGAATACCGCTCAGAAGAGTCACTGCCGTTGCTGGCACGTACCATGAATGCGCTAGGCTTCGAGTGTGTGGTGCTGTTCAGTCAAAACAAATTAACGGGTGAAATAGATCCTGATGAATCGACCTATCTTCCTGGGCTGCATCTCATTGATGACGCCGATTTGTTGGTGTTGCAATTGCGCTTCCGTGAATTAGTTGACACTGACATGAAGCATATAGTCGATTATGTAGAGGCAGGAAAACCATTGGTCGGAATTCGCACTTCAACTCATGCCTTTAACTATAAGACTAATCTAGATAGCCCTTACGCAAAATATAGTTGGGCAAATAAAGAATGGCCCGGAGGTTTCGGGAAACAAATATTAGGTGAAACTTGGGTGGCGCATCATGGTCATCACGGTTACCAAGCTACGCGAGGTTTGGTGGCATCGAAGCACGCGGTCACTAACGGTGTTAGTGTTTGCTTCGGCACTACCGATGTGTATGCAATTAACGCATTGCCTAAAGATGCAACAGTGATTTTAAATGGCGAAGTGGTAGATGGCATGAATGTCGATGACCCAAAGCTCGAAGGCGCTAAAAACGATCCGATGCATCCGGTGGCTTGGTTGCGTGAGCGCGTCATTGATGAGAATGTAAGCCAACGAATTTTCGCTACAACCATGGGTGCTGCCGGAGATTGGTTAGACGAAGATTTACGCCGTTTGTTCATTCAAGCCTGTCTCTGGTGTTTGGGTCATGAAGAAGAAATTCCGGTCGATGGCCTAAAGGCGCCGTTGATAGGCAATTATTCACCCACCAACTTCGGATTTGGGGGTGCGCTCCTGGGGTATAAGCCAGAAGATTATCGTCACTCTACACCACAAAAAGATGTGCCGGTTGTCAACTCGGTTGAAGATTAAGGCGATGAGTATCAGCGTTGTCGCGCAACTCGCCCCAACGCATAGCTGACTCGCATCAGGGACACCATTTGTCGCACTCAGGATGTTGAATGGAGACAGATTCCTGCTATCCTAAGTAAAGGCATTAACATGGAAATCAAAAACATCAGTAAAAAACCGCTAAAAGTACCTCTACCAGGGGGTAAAAGTCTATTTCTTGGTCCAAACGCCAAGGGCCAGGTTAGTGATAAATCGGCAGAGCATCCACCGTTTCAAGAAATGGTCGAGAGTGGCGAGATTGAAGTCATTGTCGGTGGTCGTGCTAAGACCACAGGCTCATTAAGTGATAGCAAAGGCATTTCTGGCTCTAACACGGGCAAGAGTGGCGGTGCGGCTATGCGCAAGAGCGGCGACCGTTAGACTGCTTCAAACGCGTCAGCGTAATAAAGAGGGAGTGGGTCATCCACCTTTTAGTCGAGTCGAAAACCAGCTAGCCAACCGTTCGTCCATGAATGGGATTGCCTCTAGCATGTTGGTACCGTGAATATTTTTGCCAGGAATAATCCAAGTAGTGATTGATGCTTGGCCCACGTCAACGAGGAATGCTTGGATTGGACCCGCACCTTTGTTCCATTCCTCTGGGCTGGAGACCAAGAGCAATTCCCGGTTTCCCCAGTCCGGCAAATGATCTAAGGTTGGAACATCCAAAAATTTTACTCCGGGAGTTAATACGCCTACCGTTTTTAATTTTGGATCGCGACGGGCTGCATCTATTGCAACAGAACAGCCCACGCTGGCGCCAAGCAAACCAATGTGCTCCCGGGGGTGACCATGCTCAACCAACCACTCAACGGCGCCAGCTGCATCTTGCCACATGGCGCTGAATAGAGCCGGGTCACGATCGCGAACACGTTTCGATAAATCCTCTCCATCCGGACCAAGTTTACTTTCGCCGTGGCCCCGCATATCTATAAACAAGGTAGCGATGCCACGCTCACGAAAGGTGCCTGCGAGTGGAATCCAAGAGTGGCGATCGGATTGGTACATATGCAAAAGCACGACTGCAGGCTGGTCAACGAAATGTTCCTTGGTGTGAGGTTTGCCATCCTCCTGATTGTGATCGCCGGTATGGAGGTACCAACCGTGAATGGTGACTCCATCTGCAGTTTGAAACTCGACTAGTGTGGGGCCAGTTTCTAGAGGCAGAGAGAGCAAGGAAAAAGCAATAAGAGGCAAGAGTAGCATGATTAGATTATGATGCTACTATGAAGGAAATGTGGCACAAAGCATCGGTTTTGTGCAAGAAGAACGCCCAGCTCGGGGAACAGCTCTGCTGACTTTCGTCTCCTTGAGCTACGGCGGCGCTAGTATACTTTTCGCCGTTTCGTAGGCAAGGTGGCTATTGGGCTTTCAACCCAATTTCAACACAGGAGAAAACACTTACATACGGAAGTCCCCGTAGCTCAGCTGGATAGAGCATCGCTTTCCTAAAGCGAAGGTCGGGTGTTCGAATCAC
>JAPYTC010000109.1 GCA_029941685.1 Planctomycetota bacterium
AGACCCAGGCATCATCGATGTGGTTTATGAAGATGTGCATATTGTCGCGGTCAACAAGCCGCCAGATTTGAATGTTCACCCGACGCATGGGCATTTGCTAGATTCAGTTATACACCGTATTCATATTCGTCACACGGCGTTGTTTGGTAAGACTACCGATATGCCGACTTTGTGTCACCGTCTCGACCGCGAGACGACCGGCCTAGTAGTGCTAGCCAAAGATCAAATGTCGCGCACTAAGTTAGGCTGTCAATTCGAGGCGCGTACGGTGCGTAAGGCTTATCAGGCGCTAGTGGTCGGTGAAGTGGCAGATGAATCAGGGGTAATAGATATGCCAATCGATCGTGATGCGCGCAGTGAAGTAAAGTTACGCATGGGTGTCTTTGACGGTGGTCTGCAGTCGTTAACTAAATGGGAAGTCGCGCAACGTTTTGATGGCATGACATTGTTAAAGTTATATCCGCGCACCGGTCGTCAGCATCAACTGCGTGTGCACTTGGCGGCTATTGGGCATCCGATTGTTGGCGATAAATTATATTTAGGTGGCAACGAAATGTTTTTACGGCATTTGGACAAGGCGTTGACCGAGCAAGATAAAAAGTTCTTACAACTACCGCATCAGGCGCTGCATTCATGGAAGCTAGCGTTTGAGCATCCTGGTACGGGTGAAGAGCTCGAAGTAGAAGCGCCGCTGTGGCCGACTATTGCCGATCTGCTTTAAATAAATTTATATAAACATTAACGATGTCTTGCGCTTCTTCGACATCGCAAAATTCGTCGTTGTAAGAAAATTCAAGTGTAGTTTGGCTGACTAACTTAACTCGCACCGCAACGCCGTCGTCGTCTAGGTAATGATCGGCACCGGTCTCTGTTGGTTGAATATCACCAGCGCGTTCGTCTTCGGCTATCTCGAATAAGTAGCCGTGCAAAATGCGCACGTCGAGCCGGATGTCGGTCTGTAAGGTGACAAGGTGTTGCATGTGGATATTATTATATAAAATGGAATAAGCGGCAGTGTGCTGTCGTCCTAATTATGATAATGAAAACGATACTCACTATAATTTTATCGCTCGCCGCATTCAGTTGTGCGAGCCAACCGTTGCAGCTAACCGCAGATGAAGCCACTAACTACGAAAGCGTGCAAATAATGCTTAGGCATAGCCGGCCTGACCATGTGCTTAAGTATTTCGGCATTGTACGCCAAGAATTAAGTCATGACGTTGATGTTGCCGCTGCGCAAGCGAGAATGCAGCTACAGGCATATCGTAAGGGCTGTAACGCAATCATTAATTTTAGCAGCCGCAAAGAATATCTTGAGGGAGAACTTGTGCTGCTAGATAGTTAGCGACCCATGCGGCTTGGATTAGGATGTGGTTGCTAGCGGACGAGCTATCATGTCTTTTACGCAACGCACAATCATCTATATGTAAAGGCACTCGGCAATCGCGCTCGGTCAAAGTATAATGCCGTTTCAAAATGGTACGCAACATACCAACCAAACCACTCCAACGCCTAACAATCCCCGGCCCATCCGGAAAACTTGCGGCATCGTTCGAGCAACCACTAACAACGCCGACCGCGGCCGTCCTCTGTTTGCACCCACACTCGATGCACGGCGGCACCCGCCAAAACAACGTAGTCCGTCACGGCGCACTCGGCGCACTACAAGCGAACTGCCTCGCGCTACGCATCGATTTTAGAGGCGTCGGCGACAGCGAAGGCGAATACGATGAAGGGGTCGGTGAAATTGAAGACGCGCAAGCGGCCTACAATTGGCTGCAACAAAACTACCCAGACTTGCCGATCATCATTTGGGGGTTTTCATTCGGCGCACGCGTTGGCTTAGACCTTGCAATAATGCTACGCGACGAAATTCAAGGCTATATTGCGGTTGCCTGGCCGACTAATTTTTACGATTGGCCCGAATCGATAGATTGGCCGCAACAAGCGGCGTTTATCGCCGGTACAGAAGACGAACACGTTGATTTCACAAAGATGAATCATGCCGAGCAACTTGGTGGTAAAATAACCCTTGTCGATGGCGCGAGTCACTTCTTTCCGAAGATGCTTGATCGCGTGTGCGACATTACCGCCGACTACATAACCGAGTTCCTAAATGACTGATTCCAAAACCACCCGCGAGCTAGCAATGCAAACCGTGTTGCAGCCGAAAGACACCAACGCCGCCGGCACCATTTTCGGTGGTGTGATTTTGTCATTGATTGACCAGGCTGGTGAAATACCGTTACGCAATATCAATGCGCAGCGCAGCTACGTTACCGTGGCAATGGATTCAATTAAATTCATCTCGCCGGTTTATGTGGGTGACATTCTTACGCTTTATACTTCCGACCTTAAAGTTGGCAACACTTCAGTGCAAGTAACTGTCGACGCAGTCGTGCAACGCCGCGATCGTCACGGTGTCGAAATTCCGGTTACTACATCTGTGGTAACCTACGTTGCGATTGGTGGCGACGGCAAGCCAATACCTGTTATCGACTAACACAAAAAAATACATGCCACGTCGCACAACTCGCACCGTAACTATAGGGGATTTAAAAATTGGGTCACAACACCCAATCATCGTGCAGTCTATGACTTGCACCGACACCGACGATGCCGCCGCGACTATCTTGCAAATAAAAGAATTGGTAGCTGCCGGATGTGAAATGGTGCGTGTAACCGTCGATACCGATAAGGCCGCCGACGCACTCCCTGAAATCATTGCCGCGAGCTCGGTGCCCATTGTCGCTGACATTCACTTTACCCATCGTCTGGCAATCCGTGCGATTGAAGCAGGCGTTGATAAAGTGCGCATCAACCCCGGCAACATCGGCAGCGACGAGCGCGTCCGCGAAGTGGTCGAAGCAGCTAAGAAAGCTAACATCGCTATGCGTATCGGAGTCAATTCAGGTTCAGTCGAAAAAGACCTTCTCGAAAAATACGGATACCCTTCACCGCAAGCACTCGTTGATTCGGCAGTGCGGCATTGCGAAAACATTACGGCATTGGGCTTCACTAATTTTGTGGTGTCACTTAAATCAACCGACACTAAAACGGTTGTTGAGGCCAATCGATTATTCGCCGCGCAAAATGACATTCCGCTACACATCGGAGTAACAGAGGCTGGCCGTCCTGGTTATGGCACGATCAAATCAGCTGCAGGTTTAGGCCCGTTACTTTTAGACGGCATCGGCGACACTATTCGCGTGTCGTTAACCGGTGATCCAGTCCCTGAAATCGCAGTAGCTTTTGATATCCTCAAAGCGACAGGGGCGCGCGTTACCGGCCCCGAGTTGATTTCTTGTCCGACATGCGGACGCATCGACATTGACCTTGAAGCGCTAATGAACGAGCTTGAGGAGCGACTTGAGGGCGTTACTGTGCCCGTAAAAATCGCTGTGCTCGGTTGTGTTGTGAATGGCCCTGGTGAAGCGCAAGAAGCAGACATCGGCATTGCTGGCGGCGGTGGTAAAGGCATTCTTTACCGCGACGGCAAGCAAAAACGCGTCGTACCAGAATCAGAAATGGTAGACGCGCTTTTAGAAGAGATTGCCGATTTTCAGCAATCTCGAAACAACGCTTAGTGAGAAATTAAAATCTCGCTCTCTTGTGAGCTCATGTTGCGCATGCGCAGACGGAACAATTCGAGTTGCGTCGGATCATTTGAATCGTAGTTTGTTACATCGATATCAACCGAGCGGCCGGCGGCGTCCATTGGGCGCACGATGACAACTAGGTCGTTGCTGAGTACCCAATCGAAGTCGATACGTACGAAAGACTGGTTCGCCTCGGTTACTGTAAGAGACTTCACTAACAATGGGTGATCCCAATCGATAGTGTTGCTTGTTGTGCCAGCATAGACAACATAATCTATTTGACCAGCAATTGAGCCGTTGACCGGAATGGATTCTGGGTCGGTCGCGTGCGGCAAGTAAAGGCGCACAGTGTCGAAGTCGGTAAACTCGCCGTAGTAAAGGCCAGCGTTGTTGACATCAGCAAATTCAAAGACAGGTGGCGTAGAGTCTGGTGTTGGCAAAGCGCCTTCGAAAGCCCAGTTGCGAATTGGAGTACGGAGGTCTTCGAGGCCGTCGCCGGAAACAACTGGCGTGCCACCGTCGGGTGCGGCTAAGTATGGCAAGTGGTTTAAGATCGCCGAGTTTTGATCAAGAAGGTTGCCTGCAGTAAAGCGTGAAACGAACTGACTGAAAGAATCATCACCTAAGAACGGAATGATGAAGCTATCTGGGTTGCTAGGTGTGCCCACACCAGCGAGGATGCCCTCGAGAGTGCTTAAGTCCATTCCGCCAGCCGCGTTGCCGGTACTGTGACATGACAAGCAGTTTTCAACGGGATCTGTTGGGTTGGCGATACTACTGAACAGTGGCAACACATCGTCGTCAAAATTCATGCTACCGGCAGCGTATTCGGACGGCGTGCGCGCGGTAGAAACTTCTACGTTGTTAGAAATTTTCTCGTCGGAGTCGATAGCAACTACGCTGTAATACCAAGTGGTATTGTCGAGTTGATCGGTCGGGGGCAGATCACTGAAATTATCGGTGAAAGTTAATGCGCCTGGGTCGGTAATCCCAACGATGCCCGAGTCTTGGAGTGGCTGCTGATGGGTTAGTCCACGGAAGACTATGTAACGCATGCCAGCCGAGCTTGAAGGCTCGTCAATGAACATTGCGTCGGCCCATATAACGAGTACTTCGCCAGGGCTGATTGCGCTAGCATCAGTAATACCAGCAAAATCGATGTTGAGGTTTACACCGTAATCGGTTTGGCGTGAAAAGTTACCCCCTGTAGCGCCTCCTGAGGCACTGCCAGACGAGTCTACAGCCAAAGATGGGCCACAAGATGCAAATAGCGGCAAAACGGCTACGAGGCCGAAAACACTGTTTTTTATGTTAAAAGACATGGATTATGTATTTTTGAGTCGGTAGAGATACCTGTCGCCTAAATCATACACTACGTTTCTAACTTCGTGCTTGCATTTTTGGAGTAGATAGTTATAACTATGCTGAAAAGCACCAATTTTCTCTAAAATAAACAAAAATCGTGCCTGTACCTACACTTCCACCTACCTTACTCCCATTTTCTGCGTTATTACGCGGCACAGCCCCTGACTTACTCGACTTTGGTCAGCCAATGTGGATCACCCGTGCCCCTGGTTGCGTCGACATCGTTGGTGGTGTCGCCGAGATGCCGGGCTCTGTTTCTGTGAGCTACGCCACTGGGCGTTCGGTTTACAGCGCGATTCAAAACCGCAGCGACAACAAGATTAGCATTCGTATTCTGCGCCCTGATTCTGAAGGAGGCAACCTCGAGTTTAATGCGGATATCCCCACCATTTATACCAAGAAGGGGCCACCACGTAGTTCCGCCGTACTCGAAGGGATTTTCGAGGCAGCCGGTGCGCCATGGATGATGGAAATGATGGCGGTCATGATTGGCTTGCGTCGTACCCATCAGTTAAATACCCCGAAGCAAGGCTTTTCGCTTGTTATTTGGTCACGAATGCCCCAAGGTGGCGGTTTCGGCGGACGCATTGCTTTCGCGACATCCGTAGCCCTAGCATTCCGTGCATCTACCGGCCACAAGCTAAAGAGCGTCGATGGCATTCGTGTTGCTCGAGCTGTTCGCTTTGGATACAAGTTTGTCCTCAACAAAGATATCAGCTGGACGCGCGCTTTGACCTCGTCGGTCGCCCAGGCCGGTTGTTTCTTATCAATCGAGCATGGCCTTGACCCGATTATGCAATGGGTACCCGTACCCGAGCACACATTGGTTGCCGCCGTCGATAGCGGCGCAGGTATTAGCCAACCAGGAATGGCCGAAAACTCAACCATCGGTGCATGGATGGGGCTCGAGCACCTTAATGAAGCATTACGTAACCTCGATTTGGCACCACGCGGTGGATGGGGTCAAGTCACGCCAGCCGAATTCGAGGGTGGTTTGCGTGACCACGTGCCAACTCGCGAGAAGGGCAAAGATTGGTTGGCTAAGTATTCTGAAACAGCTGCCGACAGTTACCACGAAGGTTTGGTCGACGAGGTTGACCAAACTAATAATTACCGAGATCGTGCGATTTCCGAGCATCACGTTCGCGAAAGCGGTCGTGCCAAACGTTTCTTGGGCTTCCTAGAAGAATATGGA
>JAPYTC010000110.1 GCA_029941685.1 Planctomycetota bacterium
CTTTAGGAGCGTTTACTTTCTTGTTCTGCTTAATCGGTGCTTGGGCATCTTGGGCCGGAATGTGGAGGATGTGGGCTATGCCAGCAATCACCTCAGGGATGCTAGGCCTTGTTCTGTTCTTGGCTCCACTCGAAGCCGTAATCTATGGCTTGTTTGGCTTGTTGCGCGTTGTGACGGGTACTAAAGGCCCTATTGCCGCACAGTGGGCTGGTAATGTTGACGCTGGTTTCTTGGCGTACGGCGTTGGTCCTTCATTGGTCCTTTTAGGCGGTGCGATTGCAACTTACGAGTTGTTTCATGGTGCCAAGAAAGGCATGGCAGCCAATAAAGCAAAGAAGCAAGCAGAGATCAATGCGCGTAAGGCTAAGCGCCAATCTACAAAGGAGTCTGCGCCAGGCGCGACTGCCGATTCAGCGATGAGTAAGTAAGTTACAGTTTGCTACTTCCTTCAACACCGCATCGACAACACGCAGTCGATGCGGTGTTGTCTTTTTTAGAAGACCAAGATCAGTCGACCATGGCCGCAGCTCGCAATTTTGTTGGACGTGTTCTAGGTATTGCAGTCCATCAACTTACACTTGATGCCGACGTTGAGCTAACAGACGAAGAAATTGCGATAGTTTTGCCACTGCTTGAACGCTTGCGTGGTGGTGAACCCTTGGCCTATGTTGAGGGAAGTGTCGGTTTCTATAAACACGAATTTATCATTGATCAGAGAGCACTAATACCACGTGCGGATAGCGAGGTGGTCGTCGAACTGTGCCTTGAGTCAATCCAAGGAATTAAAACCCCGCGTTTACTCGATGTTGGCGTCGGGTCAGGGTGCCTAATACTTAGCTTGCTTGATGAATTTCCTGATGCAAGTGGGGTCGCAGTCGATATCGAGGCAGGGGTTCTTGAGCTTGCAGCTTTAAATGCCTCGGCGTTAGCTTTAGAAAACCGTTTATGCTTAATCGAATCAGACTGTTTAAGTGCGCTAAGCGAAGACCAACAGTTTGACCTGATTGTTTCCAATCCGCCGTATGTTACGCACGACGAAGAACTTGGTCCGTCAGTAGTAGAGTTCGAGCCGCATCGTGCCTTGTTCGTTACAGACGGTGATGCGATGCAGTTCTATAAAAGAATTATGCTTGAGGCCAAGCAGCACTTGGCGCCATCCGGAATAATTGTTTTTGAGATAGGCGCTAACCGTCAAGATGACTTGGCGTGCGCAGCGACTGAATGTGGTTATCGAATCATCGAGCAGCGTCAAGACATGTGCGCGATAGTACGCGCGCTAAGCTTGCAGCTTATTTCTTAGCAATCTTCTTTATCTATCAAATACTGACGGATGGCCGTTGAACCACCTTCGTTAAGTGATTGGAAAAAGATCGCAACCTCGTAGTGACCGATGGTTGGTGAAATGCGCTCACAACGGACCACCACGCCTTCGCCAGCAAGCTTCATTGTATCGCCCGCAGTGTCTTCGAATTCGAAGGAGAATTTGACGTGAGTCATCATGCGCAACGGTGTGTCTGAGAAGAAACAGGCACCTGACTGCGATAAGTCACGTACGCGTAAAGGGGTATCGCCGTCAACGATAATAGGGAGGTCGCTGACCGCTTTACGCGGGTGCTTACGTCTTTCTTGTCCGGAGGTCATTTTCTTGTGCTTTGGCTTTGTTTAAGGGAATAGCTATCGTAGAATAACGAAAATGGCATCATACAACAAAGTAATTTTAATGGGTAATTTAACCCGAGACCCAGAAGTGCGCGAATCACAGAGTGGCTTAGCGATTGTCAAGGCCGGCTTGGCCGTCAACGATCGCCGTAAAGATGGCCAAGGTGGCTGGAAAGAGCAGGCTCATTTTTTCGACATTACCTTGTTTGGCAAAAGTGGCGAAGCTTTTGCCCGCTTTAATAAGCGCGGGGCATGCGTATTGATAGAGGGGCGTCTAAACTTTTCACAGTGGGATGACCGCGAAAGTGGACAGAAGCGCTCAAAGGTTGACGTAGTCGTTGATAACTGGAGTTTCACAGTTAGCAAAAACGATAACGCTGGTGGCGGAAATGATTCTTATAATCAAGAACCTCCTCCTCAACAGCGACAGGAGCAAGCGACTGCCGCGCCAAATTTCCCAGGACCCGATTCTTTCGGCAGTGCACCAGCAGGTGGTGGCATGTCCGATGATGTGCCGTTCTAACGAAGAGTGAATCTAACAGTAAAACTGTTCGGCGAGTTGCAAGAACTCTGCGAAAACAGTTCTCTACAATTGCAATTACCAGCGCTATCTAGCGTTGGTGATTTGCTGTTGTTGGCGAGGCAACAATATCCTGTGTTGGCCGACCTTAAATTCCGGGTGGCCGTTAACTGTAATTACGTTGAAGATGACTGCTGTCTTGACGGGGCAAATGAGATTGCATTTATTCCAGCAGTGTGTGGGGGCTAATGAAAATTTACTGCCGATTAGTAGATGGTGCAGCTTCAGCAGATTGGTGCCGAGGCCAATTGGCTGGCGATCCAGCGGTGGGTTGTTTGTTGGCATTCAGTGGTCAAGTTCGCAGTTCGAATAATGAGCGCGATGATGTTGTGGCTCTATGTTACGAGGCTTATCCCGAAATGTTTGAATCAGAGATAAGCAAGATAGCTGATGAAATGAAACAGCTTTATCAACTTTACGCCTTGGCAATCGAACATTCGGTAGGCGAAGTAAAGCTTGGCCAAGATGCCGTTCATGTTGTGGTTAGTGCGGTACATCGACGCGATACTTTTGCCGCGCTCGAATATTTCATGGCACAGTTGAAGAAACGCGTGCCCATTTTCAAGAAAGAACTCTATTCCGACGGCACCCAGTGGTTGGGTGAACAACAATAAGTTAATGCTAAAAGTACATACGATTCCGGTTACTCCATTCATGCAAAATTGCACGGTACTCGAATGCACGGAAACAAAGCAAGCAGTAGTTTGTGACTGTGGTGATGCACAACCTATTTTGGATTTCGTTGCGCAGCGCGATTTAAATGTCGTAGCGGTGTGGGCCACTCATGGTCATCTTGATCACATTGGTGGCACTGAGGCCTTAATCGCTCAGCTAAACATTCCGTTTTACTTCCCGCGAGGCGACGATTTCTTGCGTACTACTTTGCCCGAGCAAGCACGCAACTACGGATTTCCTGCGGTTAAAGTGCCGGCTGTTGACACTAATATTGATAAAGTGAAAGAACTTTGTTTTGGTAATGTGACCATCGAGGTGCGCAACTGCCCCGGGCACACTCCAGGCCACGTGGTGTTTTATAACGCAGACGCCGGCATCGTTATCGCTGGCGACGTCATGTTCAATGGCAGCATCGGACGCACAGATTTTCCGCGCGGTTCATTCCCCCAATTAGAGCAATCTATACAGCAGCAAATGTATAGCCTGCCCCCGGCAACTGTTGTGCATTGCGGGCATGGTCCGACCACGACAATCGGGCACGAAGCTAAGACTAACCCATTTGTAAAGGCTAAATAAGATAGCGGCGTCGTTATTCTATGGTGCAATGGAACGCGAATCACTTGAAGTAGATGTCTTGGTCGTTGGCGCTGGCCCTGCCGGGCTATGTTTTGCCATCGAGCTCGCAAACAAGTCCCAGGCCGCAGGGCACGAATTGGCTATTTTGGTGTTAGACAAGTCTGGTGAAATTGGTCATCATCAATTGTCGGGTGCTGTTCTAGACCCAGCGGCAATTCTTGAAATGTTTCCTGACGCTGAGCAAGACGGTTTTCCAATTCATGCTAAGGTCGAAGACGATGCGCTACTGTGGTTGACTGAAAAGTCTCATAAAAAAATATCGGGCATGATGTGCCCTCCGCAATTTAAAAACGATGGCAACTGGATAACTTCTGCCAACGAAATGGTGAAGTGGCTCGAGAAAAAAGCCGAAGCTGTCGGTGTCGAGGTTTACCCGGGCTTTGCCGGTGCAAGTGTGTTGCGAGATGATTCCGGCGCGGTTTGTGGTATTCGCTGTGTCGATCAGGGTCTGAGTAAAAATGGGGAACAAAAGTCTACTTATGCACCAGGCTACGACATTAAGGCGCGCCTGACTGTTTTGGCAGAAGGTACTCGCGGTTCTATTACTAAGCAGCTCATTAAAGAAAATAAGCTCGACGCCGATTGCAACCCGCAAATCTGGGGTGTTGGTGTGAAAGAAATCTGGGAGGTCGCGCATGATCTCGAAGGCACTGTTCTACACACCGGTGGATGGCCATTAGGCACAGTGGTTTACGGTGGTGGCTGGATATACGGTCTGCCAAACAATCGCCTGTCAATCGGCTTTGTCATGGGCATGGACCACGGCAATGCCTCTTTCGACTACCACGCTGAAATGCAGCGCTGGAAGCAACACCCGTTTATGGCCGACTTGCTTAAAGGAGGTAAGTTAATCCGTTATGGTGCCAAAACAGTGCCAGAAGGTGGTTTGTTCTCGATGCCACAATCATGGGGCGATGGTTTTATTTTGGTAGGTGATGCCGCGGGCTACATGAATGCTGCTCGTCTCAAGGGCTTACACTTAGCGGTTAAGTCGGGTGTGTTGGCTGCTGGTGCCGCACTCCATGCTTTGGCAGCCACTGAAGGCGTCGCCAAAGGTGAACAACTGAGCAAGGTCGATAAATTGTTTAGTGATAGCTGGGCTTACACCGAACTAAGCAAGGTGCGTAATTACCGACAGGGCTTCCAAAAGGGCTTCATCGCCGGTTCTATTGGTGCTGCACTGGGTACTTTGACAGGTGGCGTTTTGCCAGCCGGTAAGAAGCCTATGCAGAGCGACCACGAGTTATATAAAAAAGGCGCCAAGCCAAACCCTTTGCCGAAATTTGACGGCGAACTTACCTTTGATAAATTGTCTAACGTCTTTTTGTCAGGGGCAATTCATGAAGAAGATCAACCATGTCACTTGCAGGTACTTGATACAAGTATCTGTGTGGATAAGTGCACCGAAGAATACGGAAACCCATGTCAGCATTTTTGCCCGGCAGCGGTTTACGAATGGGAGGCAGACAATCTAACGATTAACGCTTCCAACTGTGTGCACTGTAAAACATGTGACATCGCAGATCCTTACGAAAACATTAATTGGGTAGTGCCTGCAGAAGGCGGCCCGGTTTACACCTCAATGTAATAAACAATAAAGCACACAATGCGTACAAAACTAGTAGATTCAGCAACAGCTCGCCGTAGCGAACTGCATGCTATCCTCGTTCCAGTAGGGGCGAAAATTAATTTACCAAGCGATGCTCCCGAAGCAAAAACTTGGAAGTCCGACTTTAGCGACAAAAATGGTTCATCAATTACTTTACGCGGTGCCGTTAGCAAGCGTTTGGTTTTGGTGCGTTTGCCAAAAGCTAAAGACGTAACTGCCGAAGACGTCCGCGGCGCTGCTGGTGTAGCACGCAAGGCGTGTGAAGGTCTCGAAAAGGCTACACTGAGTATCGACTTGTCTTGCCTAAAGAACGACGTTGCTTTTGCACAAGCGGCAGTTGAAGGTGCGATGATGGCTGGCCACGATATGGCTTTGATGAAGTCCGATAAGCCAAAGTACTTGGTTAAGTCCATTCAGATTGCTGGTGCAGGTTCATCGATGGCAACTAAGAAGGCAGTTAAGCACGGCACTCACGGCGCAATTGCTAATTTGGCAGCACGTGATTTGCAAAATGCTCCGGCCAACATTCTTACACCTAAAGAATTCGCTAAGCGCGCGCGCAAGGTTTGTAATTCTTCACCAAAGTTAAACTGTAAGGTTCTTGGTGAAAAGAAAATGGCTGACATGGGCATGGGCTCGTTGTTGGGCGTATCACAAGGTTCAGCCAACGAGGCGCAACTTGTGCATATGGTTTACAAGCCAAAGGGTAAGTCCAAAGGCAAAATCGCTTTGGTCGGTAAAGGTCTGACCTTCGATACTGGAGGCATTTCGCTTAAGCCATCGGGTGCAATGCAAGACATGAAATTCGATATGTCGGGTGCTGCTGCAGTATTGGGCACATTCGCCGCTTTGGCGAAGGGCGCCGAGTGCCAGTACGAAGTTCACGGCATTTTAGGCTGTGTTGAAAACATGCCAGGTGCTAATGCACAACGTCCGGGTGACATCGTAACTGCGATGAATAAGATGACGATTGAAGTCCATAACAC
>JAPYTC010000111.1 GCA_029941685.1 Planctomycetota bacterium
TGATATACGCGGTATTCGTACCGGTCGCGCAAACACTGGCCTTATCGAAAACATTCGTGTCGATTACTACGGCTCACCGACTCCGCTTTCACAAATTGGTAATATCTCGGTGCTTGAAGCTCGCACTTTATTCGTTAAGCCCTTCGACCCTTCAACGGCATCAGCCATTGAAAAAGCCATTTCGTCTGCTGATTTGGGCTTGTCGGCGGTCGCCGATGGTGGCGGGGTGCGCGTAAGTGTTCCTCACCTTTCAGAAGACCAGCGCAACAAGATGGTCTCACGTTTAAAGACGATGTCTGAAGACGCCAAGGTTGCAATGCGCAATATTCGTCGCGACTTTATTAAAGACGTAGAAACTTCCGAAAAAGACAAAGACAGTGATGTCAATTTGACTGAAGATGATGTAAAATCCGCCAAGTCAAATATCCAAGACCTCCTTAAAAAGCATGAGTCACGACTCGAAGAACTGCTTAAAGAAAAGTCAGCGGACATCCTTGAAAATTAATTCAAGACGGGGGCATAACTCAGTTGGTAGAGTAGTTGGCTTTTAACCAATAAGTCCTAGGTTCAAGTCCTAGTGCCCTCACCACACAAACACCTTAGATTCATCTAGGGTGTTTTTCTTTTGCAGCCCTGAATGCTGCCACGTAATTCCATTTCGAGTTCTATTCGCGAATGTACATTTTGGCGTCCTGGCCATGGTTTAGGTGCTAGATATTCACTGTCAGGCGCTTCGGCGACTAGACGATGGACGATGATTTCGGGGTCGAGCCTTTCGAGCGCATCCGCCACCTTTTGAATGTACTGCTTGTCGTCTAACAATTCAATTTCACCATCCATCCACTGTTTGGCAAGGATGGTCTTGCGCAACACCATTAATTGGTGAAATTTGATGCCGTGACAATTCGCTTTGTTGACCTCATCGACCTGGCGCAAGAGACCATCTTCTTTTTCTTCGGGTAATCCCGCTATGCAGTGTGCGATGCTTTTTAAACCATAGCGGTGCGCGAGTTTGCAGGCGTCGCGGAAGTTCTGCAGAGTGTCGTGGCGACCAATTCGGCGTTGCACATTATCGTCTGCAGATTCTAAACCAAATTCAATCCATACTTCTTCGAAATGCTCGAGCTGCTTGGCGAGCAGTTGTGCTGCATCTTCGCTGAAACAGTCAGGGCGGGTGCCAATAGTCACAATTGGTGCATCTGTTGACCAAGTGTGTATTTGTTCTAATGCCGATTCAAGTGCGCTAAGGTCCGGGTACGTGTTGGAGTACGATTGAAAATAAATAATCGCCGACGGCGCCTCAGGGTTGGTGCGCCGCGCACGCTTCAAGCCATCTTGCCATTGTTGATTGATGTCGAGTTGCTGCTTGGCCGCGCCGGTACCACTGCCTGATAGATCGCAGTATATGCAACCCCCAAACCCAGTAGCGCCATCACGGTTGGGGCATGTTAACCCGAGGTCAAGCATTACTCGGCGCAGGCGCCGGTTGTACCGCTTGGTTAAACTACGTCCTAGTGTGTTCACCGGAGGTTGCTGTTGACTCATGCTTACATTGTAATGTCCCAACACCATCCCATCCCTGTTGTTCTCGGAACTGCTGGCCACATTGATCACGGCAAATCAGCTCTTATTGCTTCTTTATGCGGTGAGCATCCTGATCGTCATCAAGAAGAACAAGTACGCGGAATGACCATTAGTCTTGGATACGGTGAGATGCAACTCGATGACGGCACCGAAATCGGATTTGTTGATGTGCCGGGTCATGAAAAGTTGGTGCGGAAGATGGTGGCCGGAGCAACGGGTATGAGTGCTGCGTTGTTAGTCGTCGCCTGTAACGATGGCATTATGCAGCAAACGCGTGAGCACTTCGAGGTGCTCACCATGCTTGACGTCGAGCCCGGCTTGCTTATTTTTAGCAAGTGTGATCTTGCTGATGACGAAACTATCGAGTTGGTGCAGCTCGAGGTTGAAGAATTAGTTGCAGGCACTGCCTGGGAAGAGTGCCCGCGGTTGGTGGTCAGTGCGCACAGTGGGCAGGGCATCGACGAGCTGAAACTTGCAGTCATTGAGTTGGCGCAACGTGTGTCGGATAGAGCTGCGCAGCCACAGGGCTTCATTCTGCATGTACAACGCTCGTTCGCTGTTGAGGGCGCAGGAACAGTCGTTACCGGTGTTTGCGCGAGTGGACGGCTAGAGTTGTCCGACACCGTGACATTGATGCCCGGTTCACATGATTCACGAGTACGGCGCATTCATGTGCATGGCAATAGCTCAGAGTTTGCTGTTCCTGGCCTACGCACGGCGCTAAATTTACCTGATCTAACTAAGAAAGATTGCGATCCAGGTAGCGTGGTCGTTGAGCAAGCGATTGTGAATAGTGGTCGGCTGCTCCGTGTAGCCATTAAGTTCGGCGAGCGTTTGCCTATCCCAAAACCAGGAAGCGAGGTGCATGTAATGGCTGGCACTGCTGCCATCCACGGCAAATTATACTGTTATAGCGCGCAAAATGCCGCGGGTGAAGTCGTGGCTGATGTTGTCGTCAATCAAGAGGTGTTCTTGGCTCACGGGCAACGCTGTTTGCTACGCCGTCCATCGCCAGCAGCCAATTATGGCAGTTTGCGTTTTCTCGGATTCGCGGATTATAAATTGCGTGTGCGTGACGCCGACGAGATGAATTGGTGGTTGCAGCAAGTTGATGTGCTCGATGACGCGCCTGCATTGTTGTTACATGTGCTTAATAAAAATACTGGGCAAGCGCAAACCGTCAGTCAATTGTGTAAGCAATTAAGTTATTCAGAGCCGGTGATGCGTGAGTTGTTGCAACAACAATTAGAGATAGGAAATGTGCAAGCAACATCTGGTGAGTCTTATGTTGCAGTTGGTGAAGCGCAGGGGATTCTCGACGAATTAGATGCGACTGTCAAACATTTCTGTGCGAAGAATCCAAATCGTTTACGTATTCCGATGTCATTGTTACGTCAGCGCATTGGTAAAAAGTCATGGCCAGTTGTTGCGTCATTCAATGACGACATGTTGGCGGAGGTTGACCTCAAAATAGCGAAAGGTGAAAACTGGACTTTGCTCAACGTCGAAGTTGATGCTCAGTTTGCAGATAGCGCCAAACATTTGACCGCGTTGTTAGCCGAGTGTAAATTGCAGCCGCCCGTTTGGCAAGAATTCTGGCAGCAGTATGGGCTAGAAAATGTCAGTGAAAATGAGATGGCAGATTACCTGCTTGATAGTGAGTTGTGCATTTCGCCACAACAAGAGCTGCTCTTTGCGAGCAGTGTAGTTACTGAATTAGCAAGTGACGTCGTTACGCAGCTTCAAGGCCAAGGTATGGATATCCCGGCGTTGCGCGACAAGTATTCGACCTCACGTAAGTACTTGATGCCACTGCTCGAATACTTCGATTCGCGTGGTCTGACCGAGCGTGTCGGTGCCAAGCGCATATTGCGCGACCCAGACGCTAGCTTACGTGACTAGTCGTCGATGGCACTAATTTAATTGCTTCAGCAACCCGTTGCGGGGTGCTAATTTCGCACCAATCACCACGGTGAAGAATAGCCTGGGCGTGGGTTGGATCTTGCGCAAGTGCAGGCAATAAGCCGTGACGAACAATACACAGTAAATCATGCGGCGACTGTTTGCGCGCTAGATGTAGCCTGTCAAGCCAGAGTTGGTGGGGGGTGCAGATTCCGGTGAATACGGCACACTGCTTTGTGGGGTCAAGGCTTTGCCCCTTGGCGGCTAGACCATCAATTTGCATGTTTGGCTTGTAGTAGAAACCACCAAAATTACTTACATCTGTTTTGGGATGCAACAACAGGCTGCCGGGTTCGTTATCGAGCATTTGCTTTAAGTTGAAGTCGCCAAATATCTTTGCATTGAGAATGAGTTGCGGTAGCTTAAAGTCGCGTTGAGAAACTTCGAGTAAAGTGCCACCTGTGCCCAGCAACTTTCCTTCATATAGAAAATTTATTTCGAGGTCGCCAGCATAGCGCATCGCTTGCTCACGAACTTGGTCGGCTTTGTAATGCAGGTTTATCCAGACCCGACGGTACCCAGCTTGACGCAATGCTTCGAGAGCAAAACGTAGGGGAGTGGTGTCGCCAACGGGCACATTGGCCTTGGCGAAATCGTTACGAATTTCACCGAGTCGAGTGGCGTTGCCAGCAGCAAGGAGTAGGGCAGAAGTCATTAGCTAAGGTATTTACGTAAATCATAGTAATCAGGCAACTGGTCTAAAAGGGCGATTGCGAAAATACTTGCCCGGCGCTCGGCATGCGCGTAGTCACTGCGACCGTTGTTGAGCAGTAGCCCAAAGGTTCCGAGGGCCTTTAACACACGTTGCAGAGCAGTTAACTGAAATTGTGGATGCATATCTTCAGAGTGCATCGCGTGCTCGTCACCAAGGTCGACAACGGCATCAATGATCAGGCCAAATACTTCGTCGCTCAAATCGAGGTATGCATCGGTGTAAAGAGAAGCCAAATCATAGAAAATCGGACCACTCTGCATATCTTGAAAGTCGATCCAGGTCGGACGTGGATGCTTGTCGAATAACATAATATTGCGGCAGTGAAAATCACGATGTTGCAAACACTGAGGCCCGTGGGCGGCGTCATTAGCTAAGGAGTCGCACAAGTCTTCCAACTGTTGGCGTTCGTCTGTGTCGAATTGGAGTTGTTTGAACTCGGTCAAGTAGCTGTTGACGAATTGTTTTAGTTCGCGCTTGAACAATGTTGCGTCTAGCGCCAACCCTGCATTAGGATGTCTTGCAGGTAATTGGCAGCGACTAAACTTATGCCAATCTTCGATGAGCATGCGATAGTTGTTGGCGTTTGGCTGATGCGACAAATGAGTATCGGCGCAATCTTCAATCAAGTAGCCTCCAGCGGTGCACTTGCCGTAAGCCGGAGAATAAATACCGCAGCTGTTTAGTAATTCTTGACACTCAATCGCCGGGGGCTGTTCGCTTGTGACCAATAGTAAATCTTCGCCGGTCACACGAAAGTAGCGTCGTGGACTTGCTTCAGGACTTAATTCGTGAAGTTCGAATTCGCCTGTAAGTAGTTGCTGAGCTATTTGCTGCGCCATTGCTTTAAAAAATCTGCGGATTGCTCGAAGTGACTACTAAGGATTTGTGAGGTCTGTTGTGCACCGCGTGAATAGTCTCTGAGTTCGAGTGCGGCGTAACCGTCGAAGCCGATCTCGCGCAGCAATTCGATGACTTGCGGCCATGCGATGCAGCCACTGCCCGGACATAAGTGCGAATCGTCGTGGCCATCATTGTCGTGAAGGTGAATATGGTCGAGTCGCGGTAAGGCCAGCAGCAACTCTTGGGCGACATCACCTTCGATATTGGCGTGCCCGAGGTCGAGGCAAATTCCTACTTGATGTTGCGGATCTACTTCATCGAGTAATTCGAGTAACTTACTCACGCGGGTTCCTGGAGAAATAATGTTTTCTAACAACAGTTTGACTCCAACGTTGTTGGCGACAGCCATTAACTCACTTACAGCTTCTTTTGACCATCCATAACTATGTGCTGTCCAATCGTCTTTTTGCCAACCGAGGTGCAGCACTGCGCATTTGGCCCCGAGAGTTGCCGCAGCAGCAAGTCCTTGAGCCGCGCCATCGATAGCAATGCGCCGCTGTGGTGCCTCAAGGTCAATCACTGACCAGCGTGCGTCATCGTTGAGGAGTTCAGGCACAGATGGGTAAAACGGGAGGTGCACGCTTGGCACGCTCAGTCCAAAATCATCGAGCTGTTGCTTGAAAGCGCATAACTTTTCGGCGTCGCGCCACGGCACATGCGGTTCTGCCAACCATAACTCGAGTTGCGGCACACCACAACTTTCTAGCGCTCGCAGGCTAGAGGTTTCCAAGCCGGAGTAGACGAGCAGGTGAGAGCTAAGCGAGAGTTTCATGAAGATGCTAACCTGTATGCATGTTTGCTTCTGCATTACTGATTAGTTCAAGCTTTCTGTTTCAAGCTGACGAAATGGCGAAAGATTTTAAGAAGTTTTTTCGCAAAGAGAAAGACCCATCGATGCGGGTAGAGTTAGTT